>NZ_JBEXXQ010000009.1:0-218119 GCF_040630525.1 Streptomyces sp. NPDC005799 | reverse complement strand
CCGGGCAGGACGACTCGGCGTGGCTCGCGGTGAACGCCGCCGCCTTCGCCCACCACCCCGAGCAGGGCTCGCTGACCCAGCGCGACCTCGACGACAGTGCGGGCCGTCGCCGTCGAGCTGCTCGACGTCACTTGTCGGTGTCGTCCTTCTTCGCGTCGTCGTCGGAGCCCTCTTCGCCCTCGATCACGGGGACGAGGGAGAGCTTGCCGCGGGAGTCGATCTCGGCGATCTCGACCTGGACCTTCTGGCCCACGCCGAGGACGTCCTCGACGTTCTCCACGCGCTTGCCGCCGGCCAGCTTGCGGATCTGCGAGATGTGCAGCAGACCGTCCTTGCCGGGCAGGAGGGAGACGAAGGCGCCGAACGTCGTCGTCTTCACGACCGTGCCCAGGTAGCGCTCGCCGACCTCGGGCATCGTCGGGTTGGCGATGCCGTTGATGGTCGTACGGGCGGCCTCGGCGGACGGGCCGTCGGCGGCACCGATGTAGATGGTGCCGTCGTCCTCGATGGTGATCTCGGCGCCGGTGTCCTCCTGGATCTGGTTGATCATCTTGCCCTTGGGGCCGATGACCTCACCGATCTTGTCCACGGGGATCTTGACGGTGATGATCCGCGGGGCGTTGGGGGACATCTCGTCCGGCGTGTCGATCGCTTCCATCATCACGTCGAGGATGTGGAGGCGGGCGTCACGGGCCTGCTTCAGGGCGGCGGCCAGGACGGAGGCGGGGATGCCGTCCAGCTTGGTGTCGAGCTGGAGCGCGGTCACGAACTCCTTGGTGCCGGCGACCTTGAAGTCCATGTCGCCGAAGGCGTCCTCCGCACCGAGGATGTCGGTGAGGGTGACGTAGTGCGTCTCGCCCTCGATCTCCTGGGAGATCAGGCCCATGGCGATACCGGCGACGGGGGCCTTCAGCGGCACACCGGCGTTCAGCAGCGACATGGTGGAGGCGCAGACCGAGCCCATGGACGTCGAGCCGTTGGAGCCGAGGGCCTCGGACACCTGACGGATCGCGTAGGGGAACTCCTCGCGGGTCGGCAGCACCGGCACGAGCGCGCGCTCGGCGAGGGCGCCGTGGCCGATCTCGCGGCGCTTCGGGGAGCCGACGCGGCCGGTCTCGCCGGTGGAGTACGGCGGGAAGTTGTAGTTGTGCATGTAGCGCTTGCGGGTCACCGGGGAGAGGGTGTCCAGCTGCTGCTCCATGCGGAGCATGTTCAGCGTGGTGACGCCCAGGATCTGGGTCTCGCCACGCTCGAACAGCGCCGAGCCGTGCACGCGCGGGATGGCCTCGACCTCGGCGGCCAGGGTGCGGATGTCGGTGACACCGCGGCCGTCGATGCGCTTCTTCTCCTTGATCACGCGCTCACGGACCAGGGTCTTGGTCAGCGAGCGGTACGCGGCGGAGATCTCCTTCTCGCGGCCCTCGAACTCCGGGAGCAGCTTCTCCGCGGCCAGACCCTTGACACGGTCCAGCTCGGCCTCGCGCTCCTGCTTGCCCGGGATGGTCAGCGCGGAGGCGAGCTCCGGCTTGACGGCGGCGGTCAGCGCCTCCAGGACGTCGTCCTGGTAGTCGAGGAAGATCGGGAACTCGGCGGTCGGCTTGGCGGCCTTCGCGGCGAGGTCGGCCTGGGCCTTGCAGAGCACCTTGATGAAGGGCTTCGCGGCGTCCAGACCGGCGGCGACGACCTCCTCGGTCGGCGCCTCGGCGCCGCCCTTGACCAGCTGGATGGTCTTGTCGGTGGCCTCGGCCTCGACCATCATGATCGCGACGTCGCCGTCCTCCAGGGCGCGACCGGCGACGACCATGTCGAAGACGGCGTCCTCGAGTTCGGTGTGCGTCGGGAAGGCGACCCACTGGCCGTTGATCAGCGCGACGCGGACGCCGCCGATCGGGCCGGAGAAGGGCAGACCGGCCAGCTGCGTGGACGCGGAGGCGGCGTTGATCGCCACGACGTCGTACAGGTGGTCGGGGTTGAGGGCCATGATCGTGGCGACGACCTGGATCTCGTTGCGCAGGCCCTTCTTGAAGGACGGGCGCAGCGGGCGGTCGATGAGGCGGCAGGTGAGGATCGCGTCCTCGCTGGGCCGGCCCTCACGACGGAAGAAGCTGCCGGGGATCTTGCCGGCGGCGTACATCCGCTCCTCGACGTCCACCGTCAGGGGGAAGAAGTCGAGCTGGTCCTTGGGGTTCTTGGAGGCGGTGGTGGCCGACAGCACCATGGTGTCGTCGTCCAGGTACGCCACGGCGGAGCCGGCGGCCTGCTTGGCCAGGCGGCCCGTCTCGAAGCGGATGGTGCGGGTGCCGAAGGAGCCGTTGTCGATGACGGCCTCGGCGTAGTGGGTCTCGTTCTCCACTAGCGTTTTCTCCGTTACTTGTCGTCTTTTGTCCCACCTCGCCCGTGTGGCGGGGGGACAGTCGCGGAGAAGCGCTCCGTGCGGTGCGGGCCGGTCTTCGATCGAAGCACCCGGGATTCACTTCCCGGGGGCCACTACCGAGGACCGGCGGCGGCTTGGGCGCGCTTCTCCTCGTTCTGTGTCGTACGGCGTTACGTGTCGTGCGTATGTCGTTGTGCTACCACACTACAAAGCGTGAGGGACACTCCGCACGTTTCCGCACGCACGTCAGTACTTTCCATACGTACGCAAAGGGAGCGGCCCCCGATGCTTCGGGAACCGCTCCCCTCACGGCGTCTTACTTGGCGCCCGCCGCACCGCGGCGGATGCCGAGGCGGTCGACCAGCGCACGGAAGCGCTGGATGTCCTTCTTCGCCAGGTACTGCAGGAGGCGACGGCGCTGACCGACCAGGATCAGCAGACCACGGCGGGAGTGGTGGTCGTGCTTGTGGGTCTTGAGGTGCTCCGTCAGGTCGGAGATCCGGCGCGACAGCATGGCGACCTGGACCTCGGGGGAGCCGGTGTCGCCCTCCTTGGTACCGAACTCGGTGATGATCTGCTTCTTCGTAGCGGCGTCGAGCGACACGCGTACTCCTCAATGGTCTGAGAGTGCCTCGGAGCGCCCCCGGTCTTCGTCTCGGGGAAGCTTCTGTTACTCGCAAGGCGGAAGGCCGTACACACACGGCCATCCATCAGGGTACCAGCAGCTCGGGGGCCGCCTCGCCACCTGTGGAAGAGGCTGTGGAAACCCGCAGGGCGGACCGACGCGGCCACTAGGGTGACCGTACAGATCGTTCTCGTACGTCGGGAAGGGACCCATGACGGAGACGGAAGAGCAGATCAAGGCGCGCAAGGAGCGGGAGCGCGACGAGCTGTACGCGCTCGACATCTCCGACGCGGAGTGGCACGGCGCGCCCGGCACCGAGGAGCACGAGGAACGGGTCGAGATCGCCTACCTTCCCGGCGGCGCCGTGGCCATGCGCTCCTCGCTCGACCCTGACACCGTGCTGCGCTACACGGAGGCGGAGTGGCGGGCCTTCGTGCTCGGTGCCCGGGACGGCGAGTTCGACCTGGAGCCGTCGCCGGAGGCGTAGTCACCGGACCACGCAACCGACGGACGGCGTGGCTGGCGGACGGCATGGCTGGCGGACGGCCATGCTCTCGATGCCGAGGGCGAGGTAGACCCACTTCGGCTGTCCCTTGGCGGGGCCGTCGACCTTCTTGACGCCGAAGAAGATGCGGCCGTCCTGGACGACGATGTCGTTGTACTCGGTCATCGTCATCAGGTCGGCCTCCTCGGGCAGGTCGAAGTAGAGATACGGAAGGGACCGTGCGACCGGTTCGACGCGTCAGCCCCCTTTCCCCCACCGCCCCACACGAGCCACCCGCCCGTCCCCACCGCCGCCACGAGGACGACCGCGAACAGCCCCAACAGCCCTGTCCGGCGGCGCTTCTTCTGTTGCGTCTCCGTCGCGGTCAGGGCGGACTGGGTGTACATCGAAAGGGGTGGGCCGAAGCTCACGCGGGATCCATTTCCTCTGAGGCGGGTACGGAAGTCCATGGCATGGCCACGGAAACGTCCCCACTATGCCGGGTTGCTTGATCACGCGCGCGAACGGGCGGCGCCGGCAGCGGTATCGACCGATTTCTTCCTCAATGCGCAGGCTGTGTACGGCAATTCATGGCTGGTTGTGACGCAGTGG
Organism: Streptomyces sp. NPDC005799; assembly: GCF_040630525.1. NCBI lineage: Bacteria > Bacillati > Actinomycetota > Actinomycetes > Kitasatosporales > Streptomycetaceae > Streptomyces > Streptomyces sp. NPDC005799. The sequence goes on along the minus strand of NZ_JBEXXQ010000009.1, from coordinate 214,024 downwards.
GCAGGCGCTCAGGGGTGGACGGGCCTGCCGGGGTGGGGCTACTGGTGATTAGGGTGGTACAGGGCGCGCCGCCAGAACCCGTGGACCAGGTGGCGGTGCCTCGGGGGGAGAGCCGGTGGATCGGTCTGCCTCGCAACGCATCAGGACGACAAGCACATGGTCGCCCCGGCACGGCATTGAGGGTGCTCGACCACACCAGGAGGAACTGTGAGCAGCGATCGGGACGGGAACCGCGGGGGCTGGGCCACACCCGGCGACGACCAGCCCGACGCCGAGTCCGCCATCGAGACGACGGGCGAGTTCACCATCGACTACGCACCGCCGGCGTGGTACACGCAGAACGCGTCGGGTGGTTCCTCCGGCGGAGGCGGTGCGGGGGGTGGCGGCGCGGGGGGTTCTGGCACGGCGGGCGCCGGTACGGCGGGGTCCGGTGCGGGGGGTGCCGGGGCTGCTGGGTCCGGTACCGGTGCTGCCGGGGGTGCGGAGCCTGAGACCGGTGCGGGTGGTGCCGGAGGTACGGCGCCTGGGACCGGTGCGGGTGCGAGTGGGGCGCCTGGGGCGCCCTCCGCTTCGGGGGCTCCGTCCGACTTCTCGCTCTCCTCTCTGCCGGGGCTGACTCCGCCGGCTCACTCGCGGCCCCAGTCGGGCACGGGTGCCGGTACGGCTCCGGCGGCGCCGTTCACTCCACCTGCTCCGACGCCCGGAGCTCCCTTCACGCCTCCCGCTCCGGCTCCAGCTCCAGGTGCGCCGTTCACCCCGCCGCCGGCTGCCGCCGCGCCTGGGGCGCCGTTCGCGCCGCCGGTCGGTGGGCCCGGGGCGGTGCCGAAGCTTCCGGTGGGGAGCGGGTTCGAGCCGCAGGGGCAGGGGCAGGCGGAGACGCCGGGAGCGGGTGCCGCTTCGGCGGTTCCAACGGCTCCGGTGGCGCCCGAGGCGTCCGGTTCCCCGGCTTCCGACGAGGACTCCGGGAATGGTGATCTGGACAGTGGCCGCACCATGCGGTTCTCTCCGGTGGCCCTGAAACAGGAGATCTCCGAGCGCGCCGGCGCGGCCGAGGCAGAGCCGGGCTCGCAGGACGACGCCGAGGCGGTGAGCGAGGAGGGCGCTGCGGACTCCGTGGACGGGGACGACGTCGAGGGCCCCGGCGAGGTCGACGGTTCCGCCGAGACGGCGGAGGCGGAGACCGACGGCGATGATGTGGCTGACGACGGCGAAGACTCCGGTTCGGCCGAGGTGATCGAGCTCGGGAGCCACTCCGACGACGACTCCTCCGAGGAGACGGAAGCTTCGGCGGCCGCTGCGGAGGGGGCGGACGCTGACGGAACGGCGGATGCGCAGGCGGGTGACACCGACACTGAGGTTGCCGCCGATGTAGAGGCTGATGGAGAGACGGAAGGCTCGGCGTCTCAGGACTCGGAGCGCGAGCACGCCACTTCCGAGGAGCAGGTGCTTCCGGAAGCGGCGGCCGTTGACGCCGAGTCGGCGGACGCGGTGGAGGAGGAAGCGGTACGAGAGGACGCCGAGCCCTCCGACGCCGTATCCGCGGATGCCGAGCCGTCCGACGCCGAAGCCCAAGCCGGCGGGGCGCAGGGAAGCGAGCCGCAGGATGCCGTTCCGAGCGAGTCCGCGGCCCCGCAGGACACCCCGCCCGCCTGGGCTCCGCCGCCGGCGCCGCAGGGCGAACTGCCGCCGTTGCCCCCGTCGTACCAGCCCGCGGCGCCCGCGGCGGCGGCCGAGTGGCCCGTACAACCGCAGCAGCAGGATCCCGCGGCACCCGCGCAGCCGCCGGCCCCGGAGGGTCAGCCGCCGGTACCGCCGCAGCCGTTCCAGCCGCAGGCCCCTCAGTCGGCCCCGGCAGCCTGGAACGCCGCGGCAGCACCCCAGCAGACCCCGGGCACCCAGCAGCCGAGCGCCCCGATCCCCAACACCCCAGCGGCCTACGGCTTCCCGCACCCCGGCGCGCCAGGCCAGCCCCCGGCCGCACAGCAACCACCCACCGGCTCCCCGGCCCCCAACACCCCGGGCGCATACGGCTTCCCGCACCCAGGCCAGCCTCCGGCGACCCCGCAGCAAGCCGGCGCTCCTGACCCGAACACGCAGGGCGCGTACGGCCTCCCTCACCCGGGCTCCCCGGCAGTGCAGCCGCCGACCGGCGTACCCGCCCCTCACACCCCGGGCGCCCCTGGGTTCCCGCACCCGGGCACCCCGGGCCAGCCCCCGGCGTCCGCCCCCGCGGCACCGCCGACCCCGGCTGGCGCGCCCCCGCAGAGCGGCCACGGCTTCCCGCAGCCCCCTGCACCGCAGGGCGGCTACGGCTATCCCAACCCCGCCGCACCCCAGGCCGCCCCGCCTGCCCCATCCGCGGCCAACCCGCCGGCCCAGCCCGGCGGTTACGGTTTCCCCCAGCCGCCCACGGCCCAGCCCCAGCCCAACGACGCCCAGGCCTCCGCGCCTGCGGCTCCCGGCGGCTACGGCTTCCCCAACCCCGCGGCGCCTCAAGCGGCTCCCCACGCCCCGGCCGACCCGAACTCCCCCGCCCACCCGAGCGGTTACGGCTTCCCTCAGCCCCCCGCCCCGCAAGGGCGGCCCCAGCCCGGCGTGCCTCAGCAGGGCCAAGCCGAGCCCGGCGGACCCGCACCCGCACCGGCTCAGTACGGTCCCAACCCCCCGGCTCAGCCCGACGGTTACGGCTTCCCACCGCCGCCCGCCCCTCACGCCCAGGCACAGCCCGGCATCCCCCCGCAGGGACAGCCTCAGCCCGGTGTCCCCCCGCAGTACCAGCCGCACCCCGGCTTGCCGCCGTACGGTCAGGCTCCGGCGGATGCGCAGGCGGGGTCGGGGTTCCCGCAGCAGGGGAGTGCCGATCAGGCGCCGTCGGCAGCGCCGCAGCCCGTCGATCCGCGGGCCGGGGCCGGGTGGCCGCAGCCTGTTCAGCATGATCAGCGACAACCCACCAACCCCGGCGCCGCGCCGCTCGGTTACACCGCCGCCGTGGAGCTGTCCTCCGACCGGCTGCTCAACAACAAGCGGCAGAAGGCGAAGAGCGGCCGGCCCGCCGCCGCGCCGAGCCGGTTCAAGATCGGCGGAAAGAAGGAAGAGGCCGAGCGGCAGCGGAAGTTGGAGCTGATCCGCACCCCCGTGCTGTCCTGCTACCGCATCGCCGTCATCAGCCTCAAGGGCGGCGTGGGCAAGACGACCACGACCACCGCTCTCGGCTCGACCCTGGCCACCGAACGGCAGGACAAGATCCTCGCCATCGACGCCAACCCGGACGCCGGCACCCTCGGCCGCCGCGTGCGCCGCGAGACCGGGGCCACCATCCGCGACCTCGTGCAGGCGATCCCGTACCTCAACTCGTACATGGACATCCGCCGGTTCACCTCACAGGCGCCGTCCGGCCTCGAGATCATCGCCAACGACGTCGACCCGGCCGTTTCGACGACCTTCAACGACGAGGACTACCGCCGCGCCATCGACGTCCTCGGCAAGCAGTACCCGATCATCCTCACCGACTCCGGCACCGGTCTGCTCTACAGCGCGATGCGCGGTGTGCTCGACCTCGCCGACCAGCTGATCATCATCTCGACGCCGTCCGTCGACGGCGCGAGCAGCGCCAGTACGACGCTGGACTGGCTGTCGGCGCACGGGTACGCGGACCTCGTGTCGCGGTCCATCACTGTGATCTCCGGTGTCCGGGAGACCGGAAAGATGATCAAGGTCGAGGACATCGTGGCGCACTTCGAGACACGCTGCCGCGGGGTCGTGGTCGTGCCCTTCGACGAGCACCTCTCGGCCGGCGCCGAGGTCGACCTCGACATGATGCGGCCCAAGGTGCGCGAGGCGTACTTCAACCTCGCGGCGATGGTCGCCGAGGACTTCGTACGCCATCAGCAGGCGCACGGGCTGTGGACCAACGACGGCAATCCGCCCCCGGTCGCGGCCCCGCCGATGCCGGGCCAGGCGGTCCCAGGCCAGCCCATGCCGGGCCAGCCCTACGCCCAGCCCGGACAGCCGATGCCTGGGGCGCCGTACTACGGGCAGCCGGGGCAGCCGGTTCCAGGACAGCCGGGGCCCTACCCCCAGGCACCACAGTCCCAGCCGCCCCAGCAGCCTCCCGCGCATCAGCCGGGTCAGCCGTACGTCCCGGGGCAGCCGTACCCCGGTCAGCCGTACGCACCGCAGCCGTACCCGCCCGCCGGTCAGCCCGGCGAACCCGGCTACGGCTACCCCCAGCCGCCCGCGGACGGGCAGACTCCGCCTCCTCCCCCGCCGCCGCAGCAGTAAGCAGTAAGCAGTGCATGGCGAAGGGGCCGGTGCCCGATGGCACCGGCCCCTTCGTCATGACGACACGTCGTGACGCTGCGCTCTACTCCGCCGACGCCGACGCCACCAGCTCACGGCACCGCTTCACGTCCTGGGCCATCTGCTCCAGCAGGGCCTCCAGGGACGCGAACTTCGCCTGGCCCCGGACGAAGGCGAGGAAGTCCACGGCCACGTGCAGGCCATACAGGTCGAGGCCCACGCGGTCGATGGCGTACGCCTCCACCGTGCGCTCCGTGCCGTCGAACTGCGGATTCGTGCCGACGGAGATCGCGGCCGGCATCGCCTCGCCGTTCACGTGCAGCCAGCCGGCGTAGACGCCGTCGGCGGGGATCGCGGTGTGGGGCAGCGTCTCGACGTTGGCGGTGGGGAAGCCGAGCTCGCGGCCGCGCTGGGCACCGCGGACGACCACGCCCTCCACTCGGTGCGGCCGGCCCAGGATCTCGGCGGCGCCCTCGAGGTCGCCCTCGGCGACCAGGCGGCGGGTGAGGGTGGAGGAGAACGGCTCTCCGCCGCCCGCCTCACCGGTGACGTACAGGTCGACGACCTCGACCTCGAAGTCGTACGTCTTGCCCTGTTCGGCGAGGAACTCCACGTTGCCCGCGGCCTTGTGGCCGAAGCGGAAGTTCGGGCCCTCGACGACCGCCCTGGCGTGCAGCTTGTCGACCAGCACCTTGACGACGAAGTCGGCCGGCGACAGCTTCGAGAACTCCGTGGTGAAGGGGAGGATGAGGACCGCGTCCACGCCCAGGTCCGCCATCAGCTCGGCGCGGCGGTGGTGCGGGGCGAGCAGCGGGGGGTGGCTGCCGGGGCGCACGACCTCGCTCGGGTGCGGGTCGAAGGTGACGACGACGGAGGGAACGCCCAGCTCACGGGCGCGGTCCACGGCGTGCCGGATGATCAGCTGGTGACCGCGGTGGACTCCGTCGTACGAGCCGATGGTGACGACGCTGCGCCCCCAGTCCTCGGGGATGTCCTCCAAGCCACGCCAGCGCTGCACTGTGACCGCTCCTCGAACCCGTGTCCGTGTCTACCGACCTCTTACGCAGGTCTAAGGGTGCCATGCCGGGCCCGTACCGCCCGCATCGGCATGGGGGCTGTGACCCGTCGCACGTGACGGCGGGGGGGCTCAGGCGGGCACACGTACGCCCGACAGGTTCTCGATCATCCGGCGGGCGCTGGGGCCGACCACCGCCGCCCAGGCCTGCGGGGTGTCCGTCAGCCAGTCGGCCATCCGGGCCGCGAAGCCGGGCACGCGCCGGCCCAGGTCGACCAGGCCGCGGTCGAAGCGGGCCGCGCCGTCCGGGGTGCGGACCATGAGGAGGCCGGTGCGGTGGACGAGGTCGCGGATCTCGTCGCCCGGGTGCGGCGCGACGGCGTGCAGCAGGGCGTCGAGGACGGCCGGGTCGTGCTCGACGGAGAGGAGGAACTCGAGGAGTTCCTGGCGGAGGGGGTGGGAAACCGGGGTGCCGGGGACGGCCAGTACCGCGGCCAGCGCGGCCCGTACCGCCTCCGGGCCGCCGTCGAGGAGGCCGGTGACGAGCGGGAGCAGCACCGCTCGGGCCGCGGGCCCCTGGTCCAGACGGCGTTCGACATATGCGGCGACGTCGGCGGCGGTCTCGGGGCGGTGCCGTACGGCGTCCCGCACCAGGGTGGCGACCCGGCGGGCCAGCGCGGGTGTGGTGACGTCGGCGAGGGTGCGCAGCGCCCGGCCCGGCTCCGGCCTGCGCAGCCGGTCCCGGAACGCGTCCAGGACCGGTTCCTGGTGGGTGGCCAGGGCGGGGACCAGCGCACTCGGCGGGACGTACGGGTCACCGGTCGCGAACCGGAGCAGTGCCTGCGGGAGATGGCGGGCACGGGTGCGTGGATCGCGGACGAGCAGGGCGAGCGCGCCGCCGTGCAGGGTGTCGTCGGCGGGCCGGGCGAGCAGGGCCCCGGCGGCATAGCGCAGGAGGTCGCGGTCGGCCTCGGTGCGGACATGGGGGGCGGTGCGCAGTCCGTGGACCACGGCCGCCGCTCGCCGGGAAGCGCGTTCGTCGTGCGCCCAGCGGTCCACGGCCCGGCACACCGCCGACGGCTCGTCCTCGGCCAGCGCCGCCAGCAACTCGTCCGCCCTGGGATGCGCGGACTCCACCAGCACCTCGGTCAACTCGTCCAGGGCGAGGTGCCGGTGGGTGTGGAGCAGGGCCTGGGCGGCTTCGGCCACGGTCGCGTGCGGAGTCGCGGGCAGGGGGCGGTCGTCGTCGAACCAGGAGGTGAGGAGGGGCTGTACGGCGGTCGGTGCGGCGGCGAGGAGACGGGAGACGGCGTCGAGGTAGCGGGGCGTGGTGGGCGCGTCCTGGGGTGGGTGGTCGGCGAGGAGGAGGTGGCGGAGGAGGTCGAGGCGGTCGCTGTCCGGGAGGGGGAGGGCGGTCCAGAAGGCGGGGGTGAAGACGGATGCGGTGGTGGGGTGCTGAGCGGTGACGACGTGGTCGGCGAGGTGACGGAGTACGTCGAGGTACGGGCCGGCGTCCGGGACTCGGAGGAGGGTTTCGCAGAGGAGACGGGCGGGCCACCAGGAGTCCGGGTCCGTCGTCAGCGCCTGGACCAACTCGTGCAGGCGGGTGGCGAGTTGGGTGGTGCCCTGTTCTCGGGCGAGGAACAGCAAGGCCTGTACGACCGGGCCGATGCGATGGTGCGGCACGGGGAGCGGCCGGGCGTGCGGGGAGGGGGTACGGCGGTGGACCAGGGCCTGCAGCGCCTCGTCGAGGTCGAGGTGGGTGCCCTGGATCCAGTCGGCGAACTCCTCGTGGGCGAAGCGGTAGCCGGTGCCGGCCGGGACGAGGAGCCCTTCGGTGAGGACGGCGGAGGCCCAGCAGCCACCGCCGAGGTGGGGCAGTGCCTGGCCCCAGGGGAACACCGCCTCGAACGACGCCCGGTCCAGTGCGCCCTGGCCCGGGCCGAGGCTGCGGCGGGCGGCCTCGTGGACCTGGCCGGAGACCTTTGCCGCGAGGCGGCGTACGGCGGTGCCACGGAGGCCGTTCACGTCGGCCAGGCGGACGGCGATGCGGAGGCACATCAGGTCCAGGTAGGCCGAGAAGACGGTGTCGCGGTCGAGGGGGGCGTGAGGAGTGCCGAGCGTGTCGGGTAGGGCTGTGCGGATCTCGGCGAGGAGGCGGAGGGTGAGGGGGTGCCGGGCGTCGGCGGCGGTGAGGGCGCCTTCGGGGATGCCGTGGCGTTCGCGGGCCGTGCGGGCCTCGGGTTCCGTGAGGTCGGTGAGGTGCAGGGAGGGTGGCGCTGAAGGAGTCTCGTCCGCGACGACCGGAGGTGACGGGAAGCGCGGCGCCGCTGTTTCCCAGTACTCCTGCCTGCAGGCCACCACCAGGCGGGCGCCTGTTTCGGCCAGCCAGGTCGCCGTGCCCTCGGTCCAGACGGGGAGGCGTTGGGAGAGGAGCGGGGGCATCTCCTCGGGGCGGTCGAGGAGGAGCAGCAGGGGGCGTTGGGCGGTGCGGGCGATTGCGGCGAGGCGGGTCGGGCCGGTGTCGCCCAGGTCGTTCGCGCGGGTGGCTTCCGACGCGGCGACGATACGGGCGGCGCGGGCCAGTGCGCGGCTCGCGGCGTCGGCGACGGACGTGTCGTCGTCGCACAGGTCGGCGCCGCGCAGCCACAGCGTGGGGGCGGGTTCGGCGCAGTGGTGTCGGCGTGCGGCGAGGGCCGCGAGTTCCGTCGTACGGCCGCTGCCCGGGGCGCCGACGAGGCCGAGGACCGGGGCGGCCCCCTGTCCGTCCGCGAAGGCCGTCAACTGCCTTGTCGTCTCGGCCCGTTCCACCGGCTCCACCCGAGCGAGGCGGCCCGCCGGTGCCTCCGACGGGCCGTCCTGGCCCACCGATGTGGCCGTCAGTTCCAGTACGCCCGCCAGGTTGAGGTCGGCTCCGTAGGCGGGCACCGTGGCCGCGTTGCGGGCGAGGAGGTCGGCCAGGGGACCGTCGGTCCCGGGGCGCAGGGGGACGGCGTACCCGCTGTCGCGGTGGCCGGACCGGAGTGCCGTGCCGAGGACGGCGACGACGGCGCCCGTGTCGGCGTCCAGGACCGGGCCTCCGGCGGCGGCCCCGCCGAGCCGCAGCGCGTCCTGGCCGGCGGTGCCGATGGCCAGTTCCAGGGCGTCGTCGATGAGGCGGTAGCGGTCCGTCGCCGCGTAGGTGACGCAGGTCGCGGCCAGGACCCGGGCCTCGCGCCAGCGGCCGGCGGCGAGACGGACGTAGGTACCGGTCCCGACCCGGTCCCGGACGGTGATGGGGAGCGGGTCGACGGCCAGGCCCTCGGTGCGGACAAGAGCGAGGTCCAGTTCGGGGAGGGCGGTCACCGCCTCCGCCGGCACCAGACAGGTGCGGTCGCCGCCCGCGTGCACCACCAGTCGGGGCAGCCCGTCGACCGCTTCGTGGCTGGTGACGACGGTGCCCTGGTGGTCGGCGACGAAGCCGGTGCCGCGGGGGCGCCCGGCGAGGTCGTGGATGCGGACTACGGCGGCCTCGAGGCTCTGCCGCTCCCCCGTGTCCCGTGGCTCCGGCGCACCGTCCCTCGTATGCCGGGACCGCTCTCGTCCCGTCATGGCCGTCCTCCCCGCCGTACACCCGTTCCCTGGGTTCGACGGTAGGCGCCGGATGATCAGCGGAACAGATCGCGTCGTGAACGCGCCCCCTTCCACTCCCTTGGTTCACTCCGAGCGCCTGCCCGGACGGGTGAACAGGCGGGGGTCGCTGGATACACCCTAGGGGTGGGGGAACCGAGGGGGGACCGTGGAGCGGCGTCGCAACCCCGTGAGCGCCGCTCCACGGACGGGCAGCCTCGGTTCTGCCGGCGAAGTCGTCAGCCGAAGACGGCCAGGCTCTTCGCCTTGCCCTTCTGCGACTCGACGAGCGCGAGGAAGTGTCCCTCGCGGTCGAAGACGGCGACCGGGCCGGCGGTCTCGTACTCGTCGGGCATCTCCAGGCGGACGCCGTTCGTCAGCAGGCGGGCGCGCGCGGCGTCCACCTCCCAGCGGGGGAAGGCGGCGGTGGCGGCGTCCGCGATGGGCATGACCGTCAGCTGCTGCTGGAGTTCGTCGAGCGTCTTCGCGGACTCCAGCTTGTAGGGGCCGACGCGGGTGCGGCGCAGGGCGGTCAGGTGGCCGCCGACTCCGAGGCCGGCGCCGAGGTCTCGGGCCAGGGCCCGGATGTAGGTGCCGGAGGAGCAGACCACCGAGACGACCAGGTCGAGGACGGGGGTGCCGTCCTCGGCGACGGCGTCCCGGATGTCGTACACCGAGAAGGACGAGACGGTGACCGGGCGGGCCGGGATCTCGAACTCCTCGCCCTCACGGGCCCGTTTGTAGGACCGCACGCCGTTGATCTTGATGGCGCTGACCTTGGACGGCACCTGCATGATGTCGCCGGTGAGCTCCGCGATCCCGGCGTCGACGGCCTCCCGGGTGACCTTCGAGGCGTCGGCCGACCCCGTGATCTCGCCCTCGGCGTCGTCGGTCAGGGTCGTCTGGCCCAGCCGGATCGTGCCCAGGTACTCCTTCTCGGTCAGCGCGAGGTGGCCGAGGAGCTTGGTCGCCTTCTCGACGCCGAGGACGAGCACACCCGTCGCCATGGGGTCGAGGGTGCCCGCATGTCCGACGCGGCGCGTCTTCGCGATGCCGCGCATCTTGGCGACCACGTCGTGCGAAGTGAAGCCCGACGGCTTGTCGACGATGACAAGTCCGTCGGGCGTCTGGTTCCTCTGGGTCATTCGGCGGCGTCGTCCTCGTCCTCGCCCGGCTTCTTGTACGGGTCCGCCTCGCCCGCGTAGGTGGCGCCGGCCGAGACCTCGCGCACCTTCGCGTCGGACTGCCGGGCCTTGTCGAGGAGGTCCTCGATGGTCCGGGCGGTGTCGGGCAGGGCGTCGGCCACGAAGGTCAGCGTCGGCGTGAACTTCACGCCGGCCGCGGCGCCGACCGCGGAGCGGAGCACGCCCTTGGCGCTCTCCAGTCCGGCCGCCGCCGCGGCTCGCTCCTCGTCGTCCCCGTACACGGTGTAGAAGACGGTCGCCTCCCTCAGGTCCCCGGTGACCCGGGTGTCCGTGATGGTGACGTGCGAGCCGAGCCGCGGGTCCTTGATCCCGCGCTGCAGCTTCTGGGCCACCACCTCTCGGATGAGGTCCGCCAGCCTCTTGGCACGCGCGTTGTCGGCCACTGGTCCGTCTCCTTAGTAACTTCTCTTGCCGCTTGCTTCAGTCTTCGTCGCTGTGGAGTCTGCGTCGAACCGAGAGCAGTTCCACCTCGGGCCGCGCGGCGACCAGTCGCTCACAGCGGTCCAGTACGTCGGTGAGGTGCCCTGTGTCCCCCGAGACCACCGCCAGCCCGATCTCGGCCCTGCGGTGGAGGTTCTGATTGCCCGTCTCCGCCGCGCTCACCGCGTACTTGCGCTGGAGTTCGGCCACGATCGGACGGACGAGAGAGCGTTTCTCCTTCAGCGAGTGGACGTCGCCGAGGAGCAGGTCGAAGGACAGAGTCCCCACATACATGTGTGTCCGGATGTCCCGCCGGTTCGGGGTACGGGCGCCACGCTTCGACGCCGATACGGGAACCGTACACGCAACGGCCGGGGCCGATCGACGGAAATTCCATGGAGGAACTTCCCCGCCGACCGGCCCCGATCGCGTGCTGGATCAGACGCGCGGCTTCTCGCGCATCTCGTACGTCGCGATGACGTCGTCCACCTTGATGTCGTTGAAGTTGCCGAGGTTGATACCGCCCTCGAACCCTTCGCGGATCTCGGTGACGTCGTCCTTGAAGCGACGCAGGCCCTCGATGTTGAGGTTCTCCGCGACCACCTTGCCGTCGCGGATGAGGCGGGCCTTGGTGTTGCGGCGCACCTCGCCGGAGCGGATGAGGACACCGGCGATGTTGCCCAGCTTGGACGACTTGAAGACCTCGCGGATCTCCGCCGTACCGAGCTCGACCTCCTCGAACTCCGGCTTCAGCATGCCCTTCAGGGCCGCCTCGATCTCCTCGATCGCCTGGTAGATGACCGAGTAGTACCGGACGTCCACGCCCTCGCGCTCGGCCATCTGCGCCGCGCGGCCTGCCGCACGGACGTTGAAGCCGATCACGATGGCGTCGGAGCCCATCGCCAGGTCGATGTCCGACTCCGTGACCGCACCGACGCCGCGGTGCAGGACGCGGATGTCGACCTCTTCGCCGACGTCCAGCTGGAGCAGGGAGGATTCCAGCGCCTCGACCGATCCGGACGCGTCGCCCTTGATGATCAGGTTCAGCTGCTGGACCTCGCCGGCCTTCAGCACCTTGTCCAGGTCCTCCAGCGACACGCGGCGCGTGCGCTTGGCGAACGCGGCGTTGCGCTCACGGGCGGCGCGCTTCTCCGCGATCTGACGGGCCGTACGGTCCTCGTCCACCACGATGAAGTTGTCGCCCGCACCCGGGACGTTGGTCAGGCCCAGGACCTGGACCGGCGTCGACGGGCCGGCCTCGGCGACGTTGTTGCCGTTGTCGTCGAGCATGGCGCGCACCCGGCCGTAGGCGTCGCCCACGACCATCGTGTCGCCGACCCGCAGCGTGCCTCGCTGGACGAGGACCGTCGCCACGGCACCGCGGCCGCGGTCGAGACGGGACTCGATCGAGATGCCCTGCGCGTCCTGGTTCGGGTTGGCCCGCAGGTCGAGCGAGGCGTCGGCCGTCAGGATCACGGCCTCCAGCAGGGAGTCGATGTGCAGACCCTGCTTGGCGGAGATGTCGACGAACATGGTGTCGCCGCCGTACTCCTCGGCCACCAGGCCGTACTCGGTCAGCTGACCGCGCACCTTGGTCGGGTCGGCGCCCTCGACGTCGATCTTGTTGACCGCGACGACGATCGGGACGTCGGCTGCCTTGGCGTGGTTGAGCGCCTCGACCGTCTGCGGCATGACGCCGTCGTTGGCCGCGACGACCAGGATCGCGATGTCGGTCGACTTCGCACCACGGGCACGCATGGCGGTGAACGCCTCGTGACCCGGGGTGTCGATGAAGGTGATCTTGCGCTCTTCGTCGTTGACCTCGGTCGCGACCTGGTAGGCACCGATGTGCTGGGTGATGCCGCCGGCCTCGCCCGCGATGACGTTCGTCTTGCGGATGGCGTCGAGGAGCCGGGTCTTACCGTGGTCGACGTGACCCATGACGGTCACGACCGGCGGACGGACGACCAGGTCCTCCTCGCCGCCCTCGTCCTCGCCGAACTCGATGTCGAAGGACTCGAGCAGCTCACGGTCCTCCTCCTCGGGGCTGACGATCTGAACCGTGTAGTTCATCTCGTCGGCGAGGAGCTGCAGCGTCTCGTCGGAGACGGACTGCGTGGCCGTGACCATCTCGCCGAGGTTCATCATGACCGCGACGAGCGACGCCGGGTTGGCGTTGATCTTCTCCGCGAAGTCGGTGAGCGACGCGCCACGGGAGAGACGGATGCTCTCGCCGTTGCCGCGCGGCAGCATCACGCCGCCGACGCTCGGCGCCTGCATGGCCTCGTACTCCTGGCGCCTCTGCCGCTTCGACTTGCGGCCACGGCGCGCGGGACCGCCGGGACGACCGAAGGCGCCCTGCGTGCCACCACGACCGCCCGGACCACCGGGACGACCGCCGAAGCCGGGACGGCCACCGCCGCCGGCACCCGCACCGGGACCGCCGGGACGGCCGGCGAAACCGCCGCCACCGCCACCGGGACCGCCGGGACGGCCGGCGAAGCCGCCACCGCCGCCGCCACCCGGACGACCGGCGAAGCCGCCGCCGCCCGGACGACCGCCGCCACCGCCACCGGGACGACCGCCGCCACCGGGACCGCGACCGCCGGGACCGCCGCCACCGGGGCGGGGGCCGGCAGCGGGACGCTGCGGCATCATGCCGGGGTTGGGACGCGGGCCGCCGGGGCCGCCGCCGGGACGGGGACCGCCCTGCGGACGGGGCATGCCGCCCGGGGTCGGACGCGGGCCGCCCGGAGCCTGCGGACGGGGACCGCCCGCCGCGCCCTGGGGACGGGGACCGCCCTGGCCCTGCGGACGCGGGGCGCCGCCGGAACGCTCACCGGGGGCACCGGGGCCGCCGGGTCGCGGGGCACCGCCCGGACGGGGCGCCTGCGGGCGCGCCATGCCGGTGGAGCCGCCGGAGGTGAAGGGGTTGTTGCCCGGACGCGGACCGGCCGGACGGGCACCGGGACGCGGGGCCTGGCCACCCGGACGCGGGGCGCCGGGACGGTCACCGCGGTCGCCGCGACCCTGGCCGCCCTGGCCGGGGCCACCGGGACGCGGGGCGCCCGGACGGGCGGTCTGGCCGCTGGGGCGCGGGGCGCCCGGACGCGGGCCGGAGCCCTGGGACGCGGGGGCCGCAGGGGCCGACGGGGGTGCCGTGAACTCGGGCGTCGTCGGAGCCGGGGACGCCGGGGCGGGCCGCGGCGCGGGCTTCGGGCCCGGGGTGGGACGGGGGCCGGGAGAGACCGGCGCGGCGGGAGCCGCGGGCTTCTCGGCGACAGCCGGCTTCGGGGCCGGCGGGCGCGGGGCGGCCGGACGGGCGCCCTGCGCGGGAGAGGGGGCCGCCGGACGTGCCGGGGCGGCCTTGCGTGCGGAGGCGGCCTTGCCGCCTCCGTTGCCCTGCTGGAGGGCGTCCGTCAGTTTGCGGACGACGGGCGCTTCGATGGTCGAAGACGCCGAACGGACGAATTCACCGAGTTCCTGGAGCTTGGCCATGACGACCTTGCTCTCAACCCCGAACTCCTTGGCGAGTTCGTATACCCGGACCTTAGCCACTTCGCTCCTTTTAGGTCCGGGTGCGTCCGGACCGTCGCTACTTCATGGGCGTACTCATCGCGTGCTCATCGAGTGCTCATCGCAATCTCGACCTACTTCCAACTCGCGGGGTACCTAGGGCCGCACGGGGTTCCGTACGGCACGTCTTACGGTGTTGCCTGCTCAGCAACTGTTGTCTGCTCGACGTACTGGCGCAACGCCTTAATGTCGAGCGCTCCCGGGGCGCGCAGCGCCCGCGTGAACGCCCGGCGGCGTACCGCCTGGTCGAGACAGACCGAGACGGGGTGTACATACGCACCCCGGCCGGGCAGCGTACCGCGAGGATCGGGGACGCAAGCGTCCTTGATCGCCACGATGCGCAGCAGATCCGTCTTGGCCGCTCGCTCCCGGCACCCCACACAGGTGCGTTCAGGGCAGGCGCGGGCGTGCGTCCGGCCAGACACTCCTCAGTCTACCTCCCCGTACCGACCTCACCCCTCTGGGTGAGGTTTCGAACAACCGCCGAGCAAGATCCGTCTCGATCCAACCCACCCCGGGCCGAGATCTATTCCCCGGCCTGCTCGGTGTCGGGCCGGATGTCGATCCGCCAGCCGGTCAGGCGGGCCGCGAGGCGGGCGTTCTGGCCCTCCTTGCCGATCGCCAGCGACAGCTGGTAGTCCGGCACCGTCACGCGCGCGGAACGGGCGGCGAGGTCGACGACCTCCACCTTGGAGACCCGGGCCGGCGAGAGGGCGTTGGCGACCATCTCGGCCGGGTCGTCGGACCAGTCCACGATGTCGATCTTCTCACCGTTCAGCTCGCCCATCACATTGCGCACCCGGCCGCCCATCGGGCCGATGCAGGCGCCCTTGGCGTTCAGGCCCGAACGGGTGGACCGGACGGCGATCTTGGTGCGGTGACCGGCCTCACGGGCGATCGCGGCGATCTCCACGGACCCGTCGGCGATCTCCGGCACCTCCAGGGCGAAGAGCTTCTTCACCAGGTTGGGGTGTGTACGGGAGAGGGTCACCGAGGGGCCGCGGACGCCCTTGGCCACGCGGACGACGTACGACCGCAGCCGCATGCCGTGGGGGTAGGTCTCGCCCGGCACCTGCTCCTGCACGGGCAGGATGGCCTCCAGCTTGCCGATGTCCACGAGCACGTTCTTCGGGTCGCGGCCCTGCTGGACCACTCCGGTGACGATGTCGCCCTCGCGGCCGGCGTACTCGCCGAGCGTCGCGTCGTCCTCGGCGTCGCGCAGCCGCTGCAGGATGACCTGCTTGGCGGTGGTGGCGGCGATACGGCCGAAGCCGGACGGGGTGTCGTCGAACTCGCGGGGCTCCTGGCCCTCCTCGAGGTCCTCGGGGTCCTCCTTCGCCCACACGGTCACATGTCCGGTCTCCCGGTTGAGCTCCACGCGCGCGTGCCGGCGGCTTCCCTCGGTGCGGTGGTAGGCGATGAGGAGGGCCGACTCGATCGCCTCGACCAGCAGGTCGAAGGAGATCTCCTTCTCCCGTACCAAGCCCCGCAGGGCACTCATGTCGATGTCCACGGCTACGCCTCCTCTTCCTTCTTGTCGTCCTTGTCGTCCTTGCGGCTGAACTCGACCTGCACGCGCGCCTTCTCGACGTCGCCGAAGGCGACTCTGCGTGCGGTGGCCTTGCGCCCCTTGACCCCGGGCACTTCGAGGTCGACGCCCTCGTCGTCGACGTCGAGGATCCTGGCGACCAGTTCGCCGCCCTCGGTCAGCTGGAACCTCACCAGCCGGCCCTTGGCGCGCAGATAGTGCCGGTGCTCCTTGAGGAGGCGTTCCGCGCCCGGGGTGCCGACCTCGAGGGTGTACTCCCCCTCGCCCATAGCGTCCGTCTCGTCGAGCTTCGCCGAGAGCGCGCGGCTCACATCGGCGATCTGGTCCAGATCCGCACCCGTGTCGGAGTCGACGACGACGCGCAGCACCCGCTTGCGTCCGACGGAGTCCACCGCGATCTCTTCGAGATCCAGGCCCTGGGAGCTGACGAGCGGTTCCAGGAGCTCTCGCAGCCTCTCGCTCTGGGTGGTGCTCATCCGGGTGACTCCTCGGCCGCGTGTGCTGTTGTGGGATGGTCGCGTGTCTGGTCAAAGGGTATCCGGTCGCAGGGAGTGTTGCCGTCCACCTGTGCACGGCCGGTGCCGATGAGCGGCACCGAACGTGAGCGCGGGTACCGTGATCACGGCGGAACACTCCCCGCCCGTGTGTTCGCCCGATGTTCGTACGAGCCCCCGAGGACGTCACCCGTGCAGTACCCCCCACACCCGCGCACCCTCTCGGGGCCGCGCAGAAGATCCCTGCTCGCCTCCGTCGCCGGGACCGCCCTGCTGGCGGGCTGTTCGCACGGCTCCGGGGAGTCCGAGGAGAGCACCGGCGGCAGCCCGTCGCTCACCGCGAGGGCACGCGCGCGTGCGGCTCGGGAGAGCGCGGGGCTGCTGCAGCGGTACGACGCCGTGCTCGCCGCGCATCCGGCGGCGGCGGAGCGGCTGCGGCCCCTGCGGGCGGAGGTCGTGCGGCACACGGAGGCGTTCGGAGGGACGGTGGCGAAGGGAAGCCCGGCGTCCGCGTCGCCCTCCGCGTCGGCGTCCGGGCAGGTGCCCGGGTCACCGTCCGCCGCCGTACCGGTCGACGAGAAGGAGGCCGTCGCGCAGCTCGCCGCCGCCGAGCGGGCGCTGGCCGAACGGCGTACGACGGCGCTCCTGGACATGCCGGGAGAGCTGGCGCGACTGCTGGCGTCGGTCGCGGCGGCCGGGGCGGCGCACGCGTATCTGCTGACGGAGGGTGCCAGGTGAGCGACGAGAGCAGACAGAAGGCGCTCAAGGCCCTGCAGGCGGCGCTGGCCGCCGAGCACGCGGCGGTCTACGGCTACGGAGTGGTCGGCGGCCGGATCGGCGAGGACCGGCGCGCCGAGGCCCGATCCGCCTACGACGCCCACCGCTCCCGCCGTGACGCCCTCACCCGCGACATCCGGGACCTCGGGGGCACGCCGGTCGCCGCGGCGGCCGCGTACGCGCTGCCGTTCCCGGTGCCGGACCCGGCGGCGGCCGTGAAGCTGGCCGCGGAACTGGAGGACCGGGTGGCCGGGGTGTACTCCGACGTGGTGCGGGCCACCGAGGGCGAGCGGCGGCGCTCGGGTGCCGAGGCGCTGCGGGAGGCGGCGGTGCGGGCGGTGCGCTGGAGCGGGGAGAGCGTAGCCTTCCCTGGGCTCGCCGAGCGGGCGGCCACGACCGGCACGACCTCCGCCTCGCCGACGCCCTCGGCGTGATGGGCACGGGAAGGGAACGACTCGGGTATGGCTTTCGAACCCCCGCGGCGTCTGGTGCGGGCGCTCGGCGAGACGGCACCGGACGGTGACGGCTGGCTGGAGAAGCTGCCCGAGGCGGCGGAACGGGCCGTCGCGCTACGCGAGTTGACCGTGGAGCGGGTGCAGGTGCCCGGGGGCCGCAGCAGCCTGGTCGTGCTGGTCCGGCGCCCCGACGGCAGCCCGGCCGTGCTCAAACTGGCGCCGCCGCGGTCGCGGCCGGGGGCCGAACGGGCGGCGCTGTCCCACTGGGGCGGCCTCGGAGCCGTAGAACTCGTCGAAAACGTGCCCCAGGGCGATGCGCAGGACGGTGTGCTGCTGCTGGAGCGACTGCACCCTGACGTCTCCGTGCGGTCGCTGCCGGAGGCGAAGGCGTTGCTGGAGGCGGCGGGGACCCTGCGGCGGCTGTGGGTGGAGCCGCCCGCCGGTCATGTCTTCGAGACGGTCGCCGAGCGGACGGGGCGGCAGGCGGAGGCCATGAGGGCCGGCGCGGGTGCCTTCGGCGAGGTGGCCGGACTGGTCGACGCGGCGCTCGGAGCGCGGGCCGAGCTGTTGGGTGCGCCGCCCGAGGGGCGGTTGCTGCACGGGACGTTCCGGCAGAGCAAGGTGCTGGCCGGGGAGCGGATGCCGTGGTTGGCCGTGGGACCGGATCCGGTGGTCGGGGAGAGTGCGTTCGATCTGGCGCGGTTGGTGCGGGATCGGGTGGAGGACTTGATCGCCTCGCCGTCGGGGGCGGCGACCACTCGGCGGCGGGTCAAGCGGTTGGCCGAGTCGTTGGACGTGGATCAGGAGCGGTTGCGGGGGTGGACGTTGTTCCGGGCCGTGGAGTCGGGGGTGCGGGCCCTTCGGGTGGGGCGGGCGAAGGACGCGGAGCTGTTGCTCGAATTCGCCGGGTGGCTCTGACCTCCGGGTGGTTCCGAGGCCTCGGGTCGCCGCCGGGCCGGTAGGACGGTTCAACGCCCGTGAGGTCGTGAGGTCCTCTCAGGCGTGACGAACCAGCGGAGCCACCCAGCAGACGCGGATCATTGCGTGTCGTTGTGCATCCCTGGGGAGACAGTTGTGTGCGTCCGCGTTTGCATGGCAGACGATCTGCCGAGAATCGCGGTCTGGGATCCTGACGAGGTCAGCATCGTTGTGGCCAGAGGCGTCCAGGCACGCGACGCGCTCCGGGAGATCAGTGACATCCTGACGATCGATCTGGGTGCCACCGCGTCGCGCGGCGGTCTGCTCGTGTGTTTCTGCGGTATGCGCGTGGAGCTTCCGCGCGAGCTCGCCCCCCGCGCCCCCTCCCCCTGTGCCGTGGGGTGACCGTCCGTCGGCCGACCGGTGCGGAGACGGACTTGAGAGCGAGCACGGGTCAGTCCGCGGCGGCCTTGCGGGCCCGCTGCACCGTCCGCTCGTCCAACACGACCTGTTCCGGGAGGAGTTCCGCGGTGCGGGTGGTGCCCTGCGGGCCCGGCGGGAGTCCAGCAGGGCCGGGTCGGTGACGACCAGGCGGACCGTGGCGCCCAGGGCACGCCACTCGACGACGGCCGTCCTGCGGGGCTCGACCGGCGCGCTCACCACGACGCCCCCGAGGTGGAGACCGGTGGAGCCGGTGCCGTTGGCGGACAAACATTCCGGTGGCGGCCGCCAGTGTGACGGCCGCCGCTGTCGCCGCGGTGCGGCGGGTCCCCCTACGGACCGCGGCGAGAAGTCTGTGAGGCAGCTTCAGGTGCCCCCAGAGGTTTCCGAGGAGTTCCTTTACGCGGTGAGGCGGGCGATCGCCTCGTCCACCGTCAGCTCCTCGCGCTCACCGGTCCTGCGGTCCTTGAGCTCCAGCACGCCCTCGGCGGAGCGGCGGCCGGCGACCAGGATCTGCGGTACGCCGATGAGCTCGGCGTCGGTGAACTTCACGCCCGGGGAGACGCCGGCGCGGTCGTCGACGAGGACGCGCAGGCCCGCGGCGCGCAGCTTCTCGGAGACCTCCAGGGCCAGTTCGGTCTGCAGGGCCTTGCCGGCGGCGACGACGTGGACGTCGGCGGGCGCGACCTCCTTCGGCCACACCAGGCCCTTGTCGTCGGCGGTCTGCTCGGCGAGCGCGGCGACGGCGCGGGAGACGCCGATGCCGTAGGAGCCCATGGTCACGCGGACCGGCTTGCCGTTCTGGCCGAGGACGTCGAGCTTGAGGGCGTCGGCGTACTTGCGGCCGAGCTGGAAGATGTGGCCGATCTCGATGGCGCGGTCCAGCTTCAGGCCGGTGCCGCACTGGGGGCAGGGGTCGCCCTCCTGGACGACCACGACGTCGACGTACGCGTCGACCTGGAAGTCACGTCCGGCGACGACGTTCTTGGCGTGCGTGTGGGCCTTGTTGGCGCCGGTGATCCAGGCCGTGCCGGGGGCCACGCGCGGGTCGGCGATGTACGTGACCTTCTCGCCGCGGCCCTGCGGGCCGACGTAGCCGCGGACCAGGTCCGGGCGGCCGGCGAAGTCGGCCTCGGTCACCATCTCGACGACCGCCGGGGCGAAGTGCGCCTCGACCTTGTCCATGTCGACCTCGCGGTCGCCGGGGACACCGACGGCGACGATCTCGCCGTCGACCTTGACGAGGAGGTTCTTCAGGGTGGCGGAGGCCTCGACGCCGAGGTGGGCGGCGAGGGTCTCGATGGTCGGGGTGTCCGGGGTGGGGATCTCCTCGAGCGCGGGCACGCCGTCGGCGTCCACCGGCTTCAGCTCGTAGGTGATCGCCTCGGTGTTGGCGGCGAAGTCGCAGTTCGGGCAGTCGGCGAAGGTGTCCTCGCCGGCTCCGGCCGGGGCGAGGAACTCCTCGGACTTGGAGCCGCCCATGGCGCCGGCGGTGGCGGCGCAGATGCGGTAGTCGAGGCCGAGGCGCTCGAAGATCCGCTGGTAGGCCTGGCGGTGCAGGGCGTAGGACTGGGCGAGGCCCTCGTCCTCGGTGTCGAAGGAGTACGAGTCCTTCATCAGGAACTCGCGGCCGCGCAGGATGCCGGCCCGCGGGCGGGCCTCGTCGCGGTACTTGTGCTGGATCTGGTAGAGGATGACCGGCAGGTCCTTGTACGAGGACGCCTGGTCCTTCACCAGCAGGGTGAAGATCTCCTCGTGGGTCGGGCCGAGGAGGTAGTCGCCGCCCTTGCGGTCCTTGAGGCGGAACAGCTCCTGGCCGTACTCGTCCCAGCGGCCGGTGGCGTCGTAGGGCTCCCGGGGCAGCAGGGCGGGGAGCAGGACCTCCTGGGCGCCGATCGCGTCCATCTCCTCACGGACGACGCGCTCGACGTTGGCCAGCACCTTCTTGCCCAGCGGCAGCCAGCTCCAGATGCCGGCCGCGGTGCGGCGGACGTAGCCGGCGCGGACGAGCAGCTTGTGGCTGAGGACCTCGGCGTCCGCCGGGTCGTCGCGCAGCGTCTTCGCCATCAACTGGGACATGCGCTGGACCGGTGCGTTGGCCATGGTTCTCGTACTCCTGCCGGGAAAACAGTGATGGCTAGGAGGTTAGCCGGGGTCGCTGTGCCGGTGGAAATC
Source organism: Streptomyces sp. NPDC005799 (assembly GCF_040630525.1). NCBI lineage: Bacteria > Bacillati > Actinomycetota > Actinomycetes > Kitasatosporales > Streptomycetaceae > Streptomyces > Streptomyces sp. NPDC005799. Next base: position 193,091 of record NZ_JBEXXQ010000009.1, on the reverse strand, counting down.
CGTTACCGGTGGCGCAGCGGGAGGGGGGCGCCCATCACGGCGTACGGCTTCGGGGCGCTGGGGAACAGGACGCGGCGGGCCAGGTCCTCGTAGCCGAGGGAGTGGTAGAGGCCGCGGGCCGGGCTGTCGGTGTCGATCGCGGACAGGATCGAGCGGGGTTCGGCGGCGGCGTCGGTGATGGTGGTGATCAGGGAGCGGCCGATGCCGCGGTTCTGGTAGTGGGGGTGGACGTGCAGCTCGGTGATCACGAAGGAGTCGTCGAGCCAGGCGTCGTGGCCCTGGGCGCGGAGATAGGGCTCGACGACGGTCGACCACCAGTGGGTGCGGTCGTTCGGCATGCCGTACACGAACCCGACGAGCCGGCCGCCGCTGGTGGCGCCGAGGGCGCGGGCTCCGGGGTAGGTCATGTGGCGCAGGACGATCTGTCGGCGGACGGCCACTTCGTCCGCGCCGAGGCCGAAGGCGACGGCCTGGACGGCGAGAGCCTCGTCTACGTGGGCGGGGAGGTCGAGGGGGCCGATGACGAGGTCCATGCGGGGGAGACTACAGGTCTCCCAGGAGGCTCAGAACAGCACTGTGAACAGCGACTAGAAGAGCACGCTCGTGAACGCGCCGACCTCCTGGAATCCCACCTTCAGGTAGGTCCGCCGCGCCGGGGTGTTGAAGTCGTTGACGTACAGGCTCACCACCGGCGCCACGTCGGCCAGGGCGTACCGCAGGACCGCCGCCATGCCGGGCACGGCGAGGCCCCTGCCCCGGTACTCGGGGGCCACCCAGACGCCCTGGATCTGGCAGGCCTGCGGGGTCGCCGCGCCGATCTCGGCCTTGAAGACGACCTTGCCGTGCTCGTCGAGGCGGGCGAAGGAGCGGCCGGAGCCGACGAGTTCGGCGACCCGGGCCTGGTAGAGCAGACCGCCGTCGCCGGCCAGCGGGGAGACGCCGACCTCCTCGGTGAACATCGCCACGCACGCCGGCATGATCGTTTCCATCTCGTCCTTGCGGATGCGGCGGACGTACGGATCGGGGGCTATGTCGGCGGGCATGCGGTCGGCGACCATGAGCGGCTGGTGGGCGCGGACCTCGCGGGCGGGGCCCCAGCTGGGTTCGAGCAGCCGCCACAGCTGGGTGGTGGCCTCGGCGGGGCCGACGATGGAGGAGCAGCGGCGGCCGGCCCGGCGGGCGCGGTCGGCGAAGGAGCGCACGGCGCGCGGGGTGGCGCAGATCGGGACCAGGTTGGCGCCGGCGTAGCACAGGGACGTGAGCATGCCGTCCTCGTAGAAGCCCCACATCTCGCCGCCGAGCCGCCACGGGTCGAGGCCGGCGACCTGGACGCGGGACGTCACGAAGGCGTTCGTGACCGGCTCGCGGTCGAGGACGGCGAGCGCGGCGTCCAGGTCGCTCGGTTCGAGCACTCGGGAGGTGGTCTGGGTCAACACGTGCGGGACCTCACGCTGAGGGTTCTGCTGATCTCCGCACTGTACCTGCCGAATGTGGGCCGCGCCGCCCCGTGCGGCGACGCGGCAGGGCCCGTACGTCAGCCGTGGCTCGTGGGATGGCCGTAGCCGACCTGTATCTCGTCGATCCGCAGCTGCTGGTAGAACGCGGGCACGGTGGGGGCGCCCCAGGTGGTGGGCACGTCGAGGCGGATGTAGCGGGTGCGCAGAGCGGCGGGGAGGTCGATGAAGCGGATGCCGCGGGCGCTCTCCAGCACCCCGGCCCTCACCTCACTCCATGTCGTTCCGTCGTCACTCACGGACACGGTGTAGTCCTTGATCCGCGCGGAGTCCTCCTTTCTGCCGAAGGTCTCCCGGTTGTATGTCGGCGACCATTCGCGCTGGTTGACGCCGAGGAAGGAGGCCTTGCGGACGCGGCCCAGGTCGAGGGTGTAACTGGCGGGCAGGACACCCTTGTTGTCGCTGTAGGTGGTGAAGTCGCCGTCGGTGAGGGCGGGATCGGAGGACTTGACCGCACCGGTCGGGTAGACGCCCTCACGCACGGGTGCGGTACGGACCTTGAAGACGGTGTCGTACGGGTCCCAGTCGGTGACGCCCTTGATGGTGAGGGTGCCGTCCTGCTGCTCGAAGTGGAACCGCTTGCCGGTGCGCAGGTCGGTGATCCTCTCGATCCGGTAGCCGTTGTCACGGATGCGGACCTGGTCGCCGGAGGTCGGCTTCGTGGTGACGTGGACGTACTGGGTCGTGCGGTCGGTGCGGCTGACGGTGATGTAGCCGTAGGAGCCGTCGTTCCAACTGCCGGGCTGCATACCGCCGTACATGAACCCGCCGCCGTACACCCCGTGCAGGGACTGCCAGATGGGCGGGAGGTAGTCCTTCATCAGGTCGAGGAACTTCTCCTGCTGGGCGGGGAAGCGGCCGTTGACCATGGCGGTGAAGTCGGCGAGGGAGAGGATGGAGTTGCCCGCGTTGGCGATGTACCGGTCGACGTTGAGACCGGTCGACACCGGGCGGTCCTGGCCGTCGTACCACCAGCTGCCGGTGTCGGGGACCTTGTAGCAGGACTCGGTCAGGCGGGGCATCGGGGTCCAGATCGCCGACGGCTGGTCGTACGGCGGGGTCATGCCGACCTTCTGCTCATGGGACACCATGTCCATGATCGGGGTGTCCTCGTTGTTGTTGCTCAGGGTCATGTCCGGGCGCAACTGGCGGATCTGCTCGTAGAGCTGGTGCTGTTCCCAGTACTCGTTGTCGTTGTCGATCCAGAAACCCGACAGCTTCGGGTACTTCTTCATGACCTCGAAGAAGTTGTCGTAGCTGAACTCGCCGAAGCCCTCGCGGGTGGTGAGGTCGACGTCGTGGCCCTTGTAGGCCGAGTAGGCGGCGGAGTCGAGGGTCTCGACGCCCTGCTCGTTGTGCCACTTGGGGTCGTCGGTCATGTAGAGGATGACCTTCAGGCCCTTCTTGGCGGCCGCGTCGACGAGTTCACCGAGGATGTCCCGCTTGGTCGAGCAGGAGCCGGGGATCGCCGACGGCCAGGGGCGGGCGTAGCCGAGGCGGGAGTGGAAGGTGGCGAGGACGATGTAGCTCGCGCGGATCTTGCGGGCCTCGTCGACCCAGTAGTCCGGGTTCCAGCCGCCGTCGGTGACGTCCTTCTCCCAGCTCGCGCAGTCGAGGTGTTTGGGCGCGGTGAACATGCCCCAGTGCAGGAACATGCCGGCGGTGGCATGGCGCAGCATGGTCTGGCGGGGCGGGTACGCGGGGTGGTGCGCGGCCGCCGCCTGCGACGCGGGCGCGGCGAACAGGCCGCAGAGCAGGGCGAGTACGGCCACCCACAGCAGGTGGACGGTGCTCCGTGCGGGTCTCATGGATACGTGACCTCTGTTCCGTTGACGAACACTTTCCTCAGGACGAGATCCGGTGCGGACTCGATGACGTTCGGCTCGGCGATGCCGGTGAAGTCGCAACGCTCGATGCGGATGTGGCGGAAGGGGTCGGAGTCCAGGCCTTCGAGGTTGATGGCGCGGCGGGCGCCGTCGTGGACCATGTCCTGGACGTGGACGTTGCGGATGACCGCCGGGCGGTCGCCGGTCTGGCCGGAGTAGCGGGTGGTCAGGTAGACGCAGTCCCGGTCGATCTGCCGTCCGGTGAAGCGGCGGACGTACACGCCGTCGATGGCGCCGCCGCGCTTCTTGTTGGTCTTCAGGAAGACGGGATGGCGAGGGTTGTATCGGCCGGGGAAATCAAGGGGGTTGATGCGGCAGTCCTCGGCGAAGACGTCGTACACCCCGCCGGACATCTCGCTGCCGACCGCGATACCGCCCCACCTCCCGGAGAACACGCAGTCGCGTACGACGATGTTCCGGCTCGGCGTGCCGATCCGCAGGCCGTCCTCGTCGCGGCCGGACTTGACCGCGATCGAGTCGTCCTCGGTGTGGAAGCGGCAGCCGGTGATGTAGACGTCCTCGCAGCACTCGGGGTCGCAGCCGTCGCTGTTGTTGATGCGGCCGATGACGTCGACGTCCTGGATCAGGATGTTGCGGGACAGCACCGGGTGGAGGGTCCACATGGCCGGTTCGAGGACCGTGACATCGCGGATGAGGATGTTCCGGCAGCGGTAGAACTGGACCATGTTGGGGCGCAGGTAGTGGCCGGCGCCGAAGACCCGCTCGGCGACGGGCACGCCCCGCTCGCCCATGCCGCGCAGCGCCTCCTGGTCGGCGGGGGCGCCGCCGCCGGGATCGCGCCAGCTCTTCCAGGGTCCCGCCATGCCCTGTCCGTCGAGGGTGCCGGGGCCGGTGATCGCGAGGTCGCGCTGGCCGTGGGCGTATATGAAGGGCGAGTAGTTGTAGCACTCGGTGCCCTCGAAGCGGGTGAGGACGACCGGGAGGTAGTCGGCGGGGTCGGTGCTGAACAGGACCGTGCCCTGGACATGCAGGTCCACCCCGCTGAGCAGGTGGATCGCACCGGTGAGGAACACGCCCTCGGGGACGACGACATGGCCGCCCCCGGCCTCGTGGCAGGCCTCGACGGCCCGGCGGAAGGCCAGCGTGTTCTTGGTGGTGCCGTCGCCGACCGCGCCGTAGCGGCGGATGTCGAAGAAGCGGTGCGGGAAGGCGGGCGGGCGGATGCGGGCGAGGATGCGGGGGACGCGGGACCAGGGGTCGGCGGGGGCGACCAAGGCCGGCGGCCTCGGCAGGACGAGGGCGGCGCCGGAGGCCTTCAGGAGCGTGCGGCGTCTCATGGCGTCGTCACCTCCGTGCCGTTGACGGTGACGTGCCGTTCGGTGAGGTCGTCGGTGTACGTCACGCTGTCCGGGCCGCGGACCCCGGTGAAGTCGCAGTGGTCCAGGTGGACGCCGTGGAGGTGGTCGGTGGCGAGGCCCTCGAGGTTCAGGACCGCCTTCGCTCCGTCCAGGCGGGTACGGCGGACGGTGATGTCCTCGACGGTGACCGGGAGGGTGCCGTTCTCACCGCCGTTGTAGTTCGCGGTGACGTAGACGGCCTCGCGGTCCACGTCCGTACCCGTGAAGTCCCGGATGTGCACACCGGAGACGAACCCGCCGCGCTTCTTGCTGGTCTTGACGTACAGCGGATACTTGACCGGATAACGGCCGGGGAATTGCGGCGAGTTGACGACACATCGCTCGGCGAAGACGTTCCGTACCCCGCCCGACATCTCGCTGCCGACCGCGAGCCCGCCCCAGCGCCCGGAGAATCGGCAGTCCTGCACGACGACGTTCTCACTGGGCACGCCGACGCGCCGGCCGTCCTCGTCGCGCCCCGACTTCACGGCGACACAGTCGTCGTTGGTGTCGAAGGAGCACTCGCTGATGTGCACGTCCCGGCATGCCTCGGGGTCGCAGCCGTCAGTGTTGTAGAGGGTGCTGTCGACGGTGACGCGACGGACGGTGACATTGCTGCACAACACCGGGTGCACGGTCCACATCGGCGGGTCGACCAGCGTGACGTCGCTGACCAGGACATTGCGGCAGCGGTGGAACTGGATCAGCTGGGGCCGCAGGTAGTGCCCGGCGCCAAAGACCCGCTCGGCGACCGGGACGCCCGAACTGCCCATCTGGCGCAGGAGCTTCTGGTCGGGCGACTGGAGCTTGCCGTCGCGGTACCAGCTCTCCCAGGGGCCGAGCCGGGCCTGCCCGTCGATGATGCCGGTGCCGGTGACGGCGACGTTCTCGCAGCCGTGGGCGTAGACGAATGGCGAGTAGTTCCAGCACTCGGTGCCCTCCCAGCGGGTGAGCACCGCGGGGAGGTAGTCGGCGGGGTCGGGGCTGAAGGCGATGACGGCGTTCTCGGTGACATGGAGGTCGACGTTGCTCCGCAGATGGATCGCCCCCGTCAGGTACCTGCCATCAGGTACGACGACCCGGCCGCCGCCCGCCTCATGAGCGGCGGCGACGGCCCGCCGGAACGCCTCGGTGCACGGGGTCACTCCCCCGGCGACGGCGCCGAAGTCCCGTATGTCGAACCGGCGGCCGGGGAATCGCGGCGGCCGGATCCGGGCGAGGATGCCGGGCACCCGGGCCCAGGGGTCGGCGGGGACCGCCTCGGCGGGCGGCGGCGTCAACAGCGGGGCGGCCGCGGCCAGGCCCCCCGCGGCGAGGGCGGTGCGTCGGGAGATGCGGGCGGTGCGTCGGGGGAAGCTTGCGCGCAAGGGGGATCACCTGTTTCTCACGGACGGTGCGGGTACGGGCCGGTCGGTCAGCCGTGGGCCTGCTCCTCCCTCACCCGGGTGACCAGCTGCGTCGGATTGACGAAGCGCAGCGCGATCACCAGCAGCACCAGCATCGACGCCGTGTACATCACGGCCATCGCGTCGATGGACTGCTGCGTACGGATGCCGGCCGAGAAGACGGCGTAGTAGAGGGCGACGACCAGCGTCTGGCTGTCCGGGCCCGCGGTCAGGAACGTCAGCTCGAACATGCCGACCGTGCGGACGAGGACCAGCACGGACGCGGCGAGGATGCCCGGCACCAGCAGCGGCGCGAGGACCCGCAGCAGCACGGACGCCGTCCGCGCCCCGCACATCCGCGCCGCCGCCTCGATGCGCGGGTCGATCTGCTCGATGAACGGGGTCATGGTCAGCACCACGAACGGCACCGACGGCACGAGGTTCGCCAGCACGACCCCGGTCAGCGTGCCCGCCAGCTGGAACTTGTACAGCACGGTGGCGAGCGGGATGCCGTACGTCAGCGGCGGCACCAGGATCGGCAGCAGGAACAGCAGCAGGACCAGCTTCTTGCCGGGGAAGTCGCGGCGGGCGAGCGCGTAGGCGGCCGGGACGCCGACGGCCACCGACACCGCGACCACCAGCAGCGAGACCAGCGCGGTCGTCCAGAAGACCTGCCCCAGCGAGAACTCCCGCCATGCCTCGCCGTACCACTTCGTCGTCCAGCCCTCGGGCAGCCAGCTGGTGAACCAGCGGGTGCCGAAGGAGTCGGCGAGCGGGACGCCCACGATCCCGGCGAGGTTGACCAGGAAGAGCCCGAAGACGAGCACGGCGGCCCAGGCACCGGGCTTGCGCCACCAAGGCCGCGGGCGCGCGGAGGCCTCCTGCGCCGGTGCGGGCGCTTCGAGTACGTCGGTCATCAGCCCTTGCCTCCCGTCGCCCCGCGGTACAGCAGCGAGCGCCAGCCCAGCACCAGGACGACCACCGCGAGCATCACGCCGGCCATGACCATCGCGATCGCCGAGCCCAGCGAGTAGTCGAACTTCTGGAAGGCCGCCTGGTAGGCCTCGATGGAGATGACGTGCGTGGCGCCGCGCGGGTCACCGACCAGTTGCGCGGAGGGGAACACCGCGAAGGCCAGCACGAAGGAGAGACAGAAGGTGATCGCGAGGCCGGGGGCGAGCAGCGGCAGCATGATGTGCCGGAAGCGGTGCCACCGTCCCGCGCCGAGCGTGGCCGCCGCCTGCTCCAGGCTGGGGTCGATGCCGGTGAGGTACGACAGCGTCAACAGGTAGGAGAAGGGGAAGCCGGTGATGACCAGCGAGGCCAGAACTCCCCAGTAGTTGTGCACGAGTTGGAGGGGCTGGTCGGTCAGGCCGAGGTCGTGGAGGATCTTGTTGAGCCAGCCGCTGGGACCGAGGTAGCCGAGCAGGCCCTCGGCGGTGAGGACCGTGCCCAGCGTGATCGGCATGACCAGGATCGTGGTCAGCAGCCGGCGCCCGCGGAAGGGGCGGCGGGTGCCGAAGGCGACGGGGACGGCCGCGAGGCAGTTGATCAGCGCGGCGGGCACGGCGAGCCTGAGGGTGATCCAGATCGTCTCGCGCAGATAGGGATCGTCGTAGAACCGCCGGTAGTTGGCCAGCGCTCCCCCGCCGTGCTGCGGCTGGAAGGAGAGCTGAAGGCCGTAGAGGAAGGGGTAGCAGAACAGCAGGACGAGGAAGACGACACCGGGGAGCGCGAGCAACAGCGTGCGGTCGACCCCCCGTTCGGCGAGGCGATGGCGCAGGGCGGGCTTTCCCGTGCCGACGGCGCTCATGAGGCCGTCACCGTCTTCGGGTTGGCCGCCGCCGTCCGCGTGTCGTCGGCCGCGAACACCAGCACCCGCTCGGCGGGCGCGGCCAGCCGCACCTCGTCGTCCGGGGCGAGCCGGGCGCGGGTACGGAAGTGGACCTGCCGGCCGTCCGACAGGGCCGCCTCGACGGCGAGTTCGCGACCGTGGTACTCGACGACCTCGACCCGGGCGGGCAGTCCGGCTCCCTCGTCGGCGACGACGTCCAGGTCCTCGGGCCGCACCGCAACCGTCACCAGGCCGCCGGCGGCCGCACCGGACCGGTCCAGGCCGGTCAACCGGGTTCCGGCGAGGTCCACTTGGGCGTGCTCACCGTCGGTCGAGACCAGGCTCGCGTCGAGCATCGTGCGGTAGCCCATGAACCCGGCGACATAACGGTTGGCCGGACGGGCGTACACCTCCTCGGGTGTGCCGATCTGCTGTGTGCGCCCGTCACGCAGCACGACCAGCCGGTCGGCCAGCGACAGCGCCTCCTCCTGGTCATGGGTGACGTACACCGTGGTGAGGCCGAGACGCCGGTGCAGACGCTTGATCTCGGCGCGCATCTCCAGACGCAGAGCCGCGTCCAGGTTGGACAGCGGCTCGTCCATCAGCACCAGACGCGGTTCGAGGACGACGGCCCGGGCGATGGCGACGCGCTGCTGCTGCCCGCCGGAGAGCTGCCCGGGCCGCTTGTGCGCGTGCTCGGTGAGATGCACCAACTCAAGGGCCCGGTCGGTGCGTTCGGCCGCCTCCGCCTTCGGCACCCGGCCCATCCGCAGCCCGAAGGCGACGTTGCCGCGGACGCTCATGTGCGGGAAGAGGGCGTAGTTCTGGAAGACCATGCCGAACCCGCGCCGCTCGGGGGCCAGTTGGTCGATGCGCTCACCGTCCAGCAGGATCGCGCCGCCGGTCAGCGGCAGCAGCCCGGCCAGACAGTTGAGCGCGGTGGACTTGCCGCAGCCGGAGGGTCCGAGCAGCGCGACGAACTCACCGCCAGAGATCTCCAACTCCAGCTCGTGCAGCGCCTGGTGGCGTCCGAACCGGCGCGAGACACGCTCCAGGCGCAGGGTGTGGAACCGGGCCATGCGATCAACCGCCCGCCACGTTCCGGCTCCACAGGTCGAACGCGGTGACCTGCTGCTGGGCCGGGAGGGACGGCTTCTTCGGGAACTGGTCGATCCAGGAGTCGAAGTCCTTGTTCCCGTACGTGGCGATCGTCTGCTGCGACTTGGCGGGAGCCATCGACAGCGGTACGTCCTTCACCGCCGGGCCCGGGTAGAAGTAGCCGTCGTCGTACGCCTTCGCCTGCTGCTTCGGCGTCAGGATCCACTTGATGAGGTTGAGGTCGGCGGACATGACGTCCGCGCTCACACCCTTCGGTACGACCGCGTACTGGGCGTCGGTCACCCACGTCATGTCGTCGAAGTGCGCGACCGCCATCTTCTTCGGGACGGTGCCCAGGGCGCGCGGGTTGATGTACCAGCCGGTGGTGCTCTGGATCATGTCGACCTGACCGGAGGCGAGGTTCTTCATCGTCTCGGTGGTCCCGGAGGCGTACGGCGCCGCGTACTTGTCGAGCTCCTTCAGATAGGCCCAGGTCTTGTCCCAGCCGTGCTCGGGATCGTTGGGGTCCTTGTCGCCGAGCAGGTACGGCAGCCCCATCAGCCAGGTGCGGCCGGGCCCGGAGTTGGCGGGGTCGGCGTACTGATAGCGCTTGGGGTGGGCCTTGGCCCAGGCGAGCAGCTCCTGCGGGGTCCTCGGCGGGCTCTTGACCTTGTCCGGGTCGTACTCGACGAGCGGTCCGGACGGGTAGTACACGATCGCCTGCCCCTTGCCCTGCGCCAACTTGGCCATGTCGGCGGCCGGCGGGAGGTAGTCCGGGCTGCCGATCGCGTCCTGGTGGGCGGCGAGGTCCGACCACAGGTTCTGCGAGAGACCGGCCGCGAGTCCGTCCGTGCCGGTGAGCACCAGGTCGATCTGGACCCGGCCGGCCTGCTGCTGCGCCTTGATCTTTCCGGCCAGGTCGGGCGCAGGGGCCTTGCCGTACGTCACCTTGTTGACGATGTCGGGGTGCTCCTTGCGGAACTCCTCGATCATCCCCTGGGTGAGCTGGAGGTTGCCCGCCACATCGAGGATGTCCAGGGCGACCGGCTTGGAGGGCTTGGCGGGAATCTTCTGATCCGCCCCCTTGTCATCGGATGACTTGTCGTCGGGAGCCCCGCAGGCAGCAACGGCACCGATGAGCAGCAGAGCCGCCACAGCGAGCCGTGGTGCGGGGTGTCGACGAGCTTGACGAGCTCTGGAGCTGTACTGCTTTCGGAACACGGCGGCTCCTGCAGGCGTCGGCCGGGTGGAGGCCCGGCAATGAGACAGCGCTTCCTCGGTCCGTGTGCTCGAACAAGGTCCTGCGAGACATCGGATCTGTCAAGGCGCTGAGCTCAGATTGGTCCGGACGAACCACGAACCCGCAGCTCAACGGGGAGCGTTACCGATTCGATGCCTTCGTCACCCGCCATCAACCGGGCGAGCGCATCGCCGGCCACGCGGCCGAGACCGCCGCGGGGTACCGCTACCGTGGTCAGCGGCGGCGAGGAGTAGCGGGCCAGGTCGATCTCGTCGAACCCGGTCAGGGACAGCTCCCCGGGCACCCGTACGCCCATCTCGGTCAGGCGGGACAACAGCCCCAGGGCGACGAAGTCGTTGTAGGCGACGACCGCGGTGGCGGCGCTGTCGACCACGGCAGGCCCGGCGCCGTACCCCTCGTCCGTGGTGGATCCGCAGGCCAGGACGGTCACCTCCAGCCCGAAGGCCCGGGCACCGGAGAGCGCCCGCAGCCGCTCCTTGTTGGCCCAGGAGCCCTGGGGGCCGGCAAGGTAGGCGACCTTGCGGTGGCCGAGCTGGGAGAGGTGCCCGCACAGCGCGAGCAGTCCCTGGTAGAAGTCCACGCACACGGAGGTCAGGGCGAGGCCGGGCTCCTGCCGGTTGGCGACGAGCAGCGGGACCCCAAACGCGACGAGGGCGGCGAGTTCCTGCCGCGTCATCCGGGGCGAGGCGAGCAGCAGCCCGTCCGCGTACCGCATCAGCTCCTCGGCCAGCTCCCGCTCCACGCCCGGATCCTCGTCGGAGTCCATGACGACGACCCGCGCGCCACGCTCCCGCGCGCTCGCGGAGAAGGTCTTGATCAGGTCGCTGAAGTGCGGGTTGGCGAGATCCGGCACGAGCACGCCGATACTTCCCGAACGCCCCCGGGCCAGCCCCTGGGCCGCCGCGCTCGGCCGGTACCCCAGCTCCTCGATGGCGAGCCGCACCCGGTCCGCGAGGACCGGGTCCACGGTCCCGATGCCGTTGAGCACCCGGGAGACGGTGGACACGGAGGCGTCCGCGGCGCGGGCGACGTCGGCGATGGTGACGCGCTTGGCCCGCCCGCCACTCCGAGCCGACCCGGGTTCCCGCACCCGCCGGGGTTCCGCCATGGCCATCGGGCTCTCCCTCCGGTCGGTCCCGAGAAGGCCCGAGGGAGCGCTTTCTCGACGACGACGGCTTCTGGGGAGAAGCTAGCGGTGGGGAGCCGGGTGGGGAAGATCCCATGCGGGTGGTGGCGGAGCGGGGACGCACGGTTCGGCCATGGCTGGGCGGGAGCGGGCGGGCTGATGACGCCGGGCAGGGCAGACGCGCCCCGTAGGGGCGCGGGGAACTGCGCGACCAGCCACGACGATGCACGCAGCCGACCGGAAACACCCGGCCGACCAGTGGCCGCTCCGCATCAACCCTTGACCGACACCTCGGGCTCGCCCGACGCGACCCCGGCCTCCTCCATCTGCTCGGCCAGCTTCATGGCCTCCTCGATGAGGGTCTCCACGATCTTCGACTCGGGGACGGTCTTGATGACCTCGCCCTTGACGAAGATCTGCCCCTTGCCGTTGCCGGACGCGACGCCGAGGTCGGCCTCACGCGCCTCACCCGGACCGTTGACGACACACCCCATGACGGCCACCCGAAGCGGAACCTCCATCCCCGTGAGCCCCGCCGTGACCTCCTCCGCGAGCTTGTACACGTCCACCTGCGCGCGCCCGCAGGACGGACACGACACGATCTCCAGGCCCCGCTGCTTGAGGTTCAGGGACTCCAGGATCTGGTTGCCGACCTTGACCTCCTCGACGGGAGGAGCGCTCAGCGAGACCCGGATCGTGTCGCCGATGCCCTGCGAGAGCAGCGCCCCGAAGGCGACCGCCGACTTGATCGTGCCCTGGAACGCCGGCCCCGCCTCGGTCACCCCGAGATGCAGCGGGTAGTCGCACTGCGCGGCGAGCTGCTTGTACGCCTCGATCATCACGACCGGGTCGTTGTGCTTGACGGAGATCTTGATGTCCCGGAAGTCGTGCTCCTCGAAGAGCGACGCCTCCCACAGCGCGGACTCCACCAGCGCCTCGGGCGTCGCCTTGCCGTACTTCTGCAGCAGCCGCCGGTCGAGCGAGCCGGCGTTGACGCCGATCCGGATCGGCGTGCCGTTGTCCTTGGCGGCCCGTGCGATCTCCTTGACCTTGTCGTCGAACTGCTTGATGTTCCCGGGGTTCACCCGCACCGCGGCGCAGCCGGCCTCGATCGCCGCGAAGACGTACTTCGGCTGGAAGTGGATGTCGGCGATGACCGGGATCTGCGACTTGCGGGCGATCGTGGCGAGCGCGTCCGCGTCGTCCTGCGTGGGGCACGCCACCCGCACGATCTGGCAGCCGGACGCCGTCAGCTCGGCGATCTGCTGCAGGGTCGCGCCGACGTCGGAGGTACGGGTCGTGGTCATGGACTGCACGGACACGGGCGCGTCACCGCCCACCGCCACGGACCCGACCTGGATCTGCCGGCTCTTCCGACGCTCGGCAACCCTGGTCGGAACGGACGGCATGCCGAGAGAAATCGCAGTCATCTGCTGTGCAACCCCAAGTCGTGGATCAAGATCCGGTCCCGGAACAACGGGCTCCAGGCTTCGAGATTACGGCACCCGCCCAGGCCCGAGCACATCCCGCTCCTCAACGCACTCAAACGAAGGCGGCCCGGAACCGATGGCTCCGGGCCGCCGCGAACTCCTCATGGCTAGGTGATTTTCACCGGGTTAACGACGTCCGCCACCAGGACGAGAAGGGTAAAGCAAACAAAGATCCCCGCCACCACATAAGCCACCGGCATCAGCTTCGCCACGTCGAAGGGGCCCGGGTCCGGGCGCTTCAGGAGGCGGGCCAGGTTGCGGCGGAGGGACTCCCACAGGGCGCCCGCGATGTGGCCGCCGTCCAGGGGGAGCAGCGGGAGCATGTTGAAGAGGAACAGGGAGAGGTTGAAGCCGGCGACCAGCATGACGAACATCGCCAGTTGCTGGGTGGCCGGGACGTCCAGCGTGAAGATCTCGCCGCCGACGCGGGCCGCGCCGACCACGCCCATCGGGGAGTCGGGGGCGCGTTTGCCGCCGTCGAACGCGGCGTCCCAGAGGCCGGGGATCTTGCCGGGCAGGGCGGCGATGGAGTCGACGGCGTCGCCGACGCGGTCGCCCATCCAGGTCACCGACTGGCCGAAGTCCTGTTTGACGATGCCGGTGGCGGCGCTGAAGCCGAGGAAGCCGGCGCTGACGTACTTGCCCTGGACGATCTGGCCGCTGGAGTCCTTCTTGGCGACCTGGTTGGTGGCGATGGTGGCGTGGAGGGTGACCTCCTTGCCCTTGCGGTCGACGACGATCGCGACGGGCTTGCCGGGGTCGGAGCGGATCAGGTCGGACAGCTTGTTCCAGTCGTCGGTCCGTACGCCGTCGAAGGAGACGATCTTGTCGCCGGGCTTGAGGCCCGCGGCGGCCGCCGGGGAGGCGGGGTCGCCCTTCTTGCAGGTGTCGCGGTTCTCGCTCTGGGCGATCACGCACTGGGAGACGGAGCTGACCGTGGTGGTCTGCTGGGAGATGCCGAAGCCCATCAGGACGGTGAGGAAGAGGGCGACGGCGAGGATCAGGTTCATGAAGGGGCCCGCGAACATCACGATGACGCGCTTCCAGGGGGCGCGGGTGTAGAAGAGGCGGGTCTCGTCGCCGGGGCGCAGTTCCTCGAAGGCGGCGGAGCGGGCGTCCTCGATCATGCCGCGCCAGGGTGAGGTGGATCGTGCGGTGATCTTGCCGTCGTCGCCGGGCGGGAACATGCCGATCATGCGGATGTAGCCGCCGAAGGGGACGGCCTTGACGCCGTACTCGGTCTCGCCCTTCTTGCGTGACCAGATGGTCGGGCCGAAGCCGACCATGTACTGGGGCACGCGGATGCCGAAGAGTTTGGCCGTGGACAGGTGCCCCAGCTCGTGCCACGCGATCGAGATCAGCAGGCCGAACGCGAAGACGACTATGCCGAGGATCATCATCAGGGTCGTCATGCACGCGCCTCCGCGGTCGCCGTGGTCTGCGTCAGTTCCCTCGCCCGGGCCCGTGCCCAGGTCTCCGCTTCGAGGACGTCCGACACGGTGAGTGAGGTTCCCGTACGCGGTGTGCCGTGTTCCTCGACCACCCGCGTGACGGTTTCCATGATCCCGTTGAAGGGGAGCGCGCCGGTGCGGAAGGCCTCGACGCTCTCCTCGTTGGCCGCATTGAACACCGCGGGGGCGGTGCCCGCGAGTTCTCCGACGTGCCGGGCGAGGTTCACCGAGGGGAAGGCGTCGTTGTCGAGGGGGAAGAACTCCCATGTCGACGCCTTGCTCCAGTCGAAGGCGGGTGCCGCGTCCGGGACGCGTTCGGGCCAGCCGAGGCCGATGGCGATGGGCCCGCGCATGTCGGGGGGTGTCGCCTGGGCGATCGTCGATCCGTCCGTGAACTCAATCATCGAGTGGACATACGACTGGGGGTGCACGACCACCTCAATGCGGCTGAAGGGAATGTCGTAGAGGAGGTGGGCCTCGATCACCTCCAGTCCCTTGTTGACGAGGGTCGCGGAGTTGATCGTGATGACGGGGCCCATGGCCCAGGTGGGGTGGGCGAGGGCGTCCTCGACGGTCACCCGGGCGAGGTCGGCCTTGGTACGGCCGCGGAACGGGCCGCCGGACGCGGTGACGACCAGTTTGCGTACGTCGGCCCGGGTGCCGGAGGCCAGCGCCTGGAAGAGGGCGGCGTGTTCGGAGTCGACGGGGATGATCTGGCCGGGCTTGGCGAGGGCCTTGACGAGGGGGCCGCCGACGATGAGCGATTCCTTGTTGGCGAGCGCGAGGGTGCGGCCGGCTTCCAGGGCGGCGAGGGTGGGGGCGAGTCCGATGGAGCCGGTGATGCCGTTGAGCACGGTGTGGCAGTCGGCGGCGGCGAGGTGGGTGGCCGCGTCGGGTCCGGCGAGGATCTCGGGGAGCGGTTCGCCGGGGCCGTACAGGCTGGTGAGTGCCTCGCGCAGCTGGGGTACGACGTCCTCGCGGGCGACCGCGACGGTTCGGACCCGGAGCTGGTGCGCCTGCTCGGCGAGGAGGGCGACGCGGCCGCCGTTGGCGGAGAGGCCGGTGACCCGGAAGCGCTCGGGGTTGCGCCGTACGAGGTCGATGGCCTGGGTGCCGATCGACCCGGTGGAGCCGAGGATCACCACGTCCTTCGGGCCGCTGCCCGCCACGGGGTCGTAGACGAGGTGCGGGTCAGCGAGTGGGGATGGACTGTCGCTCATTCCTCCATTGTGGCCGTAAGGACGGTGTGTGAGGACAGCGCGTCCCCCACGTCCCCCGCACGGGGGGTGAGGGGGACGCGCCTTCGTCCCTTCGGCCACGCTCACCCCCCGAGCGTCTTCGTCCCTTCGGCCGCGTCAGCCGATGGGGCGGTGGACGTTGTCCTTCTCGGAGGGGCCGGGGGCGGCCTCGGCGATCCAGGGGCCTTCGCCGGAGGGGTCGACGATGCCCTGTTCGAGCCATTCGTAGGTGCCGGACATGACGCCCTTGACGAGTTTGCGGTCGACGTCGTCGGTGTTGGTCCACAGCCGGTTGAAGAGTTCCTCGACGCGGATGCGGGCCTGGCGGCAGAAGACGTCGGCGAGCTGGTAGGCCTCGCGGCCGTGGTCGCCCTGGCTGCGCAGGAGTTCGGCGCGGACGCAGGCGGCGCTCATCGCGAACAGTTCGGCGCCGATGTCGACGATCCGGCCGAGGAAGCCCTGTTTGGTCTCCATCTTCCCCTGCCAGCGGGACATGGCGTAGAAGGTGGCGCGGGCGAGCTTGCGGGCGTGCCGTTCGACGTAGCGCAGGTGTACGGAGAGGTCGACCTCCTGCTTGAACTCGCTGTAGGAGGCGGGGAGTTGGCCCGGGCCGGCGACGAGTTTCGGCAGCCACTTGGCGTAGAAGACGCCCGCGCCCATGCCTGCTTTCGCCTTGTCCTGGAGGGACTTGTCGGGGTCGATGAGGTCGCCGGCGACGGACAGGTGGGCGTCGACGGCCTCGCGGGCGATGAGGAGATGCATGATCTCGGTGGAGCCCTCGAAGATGCGGTTGATGCGCAGGTCGCGCAGGACCTGTTCGGCGGGGACGGCGCGTTCGCCGCGGGCCCGGAGGGAGTCCGCCGTCTCGAAGCCGCGGCCGCCGCGGATCTGGACGAGTTCGTCGGCGATGAGCCAGCCCATCTCGGAGGCGTAGAGCTTGGCGAGGGCGCCTTCGATGCGGATGTCGTTGCGGTCCTCGTCGGCCATCTGGGAGGACAGGTCGAGTACGGCCTCCAGGGCGAAGGTGGTGGCCGCGATGAAGGAGATCTTGGCGCCGACGGCTTCGTGCTGGGCGATCGGCTTGCCCCACTGCTCGCGGGCGGCGGACCATTCGCGGGCGATCTTCAGGCACCACTTGCCGGCGGCGACGCAGGAGGCGGGGAGGGAGAGCCGGCCGGTGTTGAGGGTGGTGAGCGCGATCTTCAGGCCGGCGCCCTCGGGGCCGATGCGGTTGGCGGCGGGGACGCGGACCTGGTGGAAGCGGGTGACGCCGTTCTCGATGCCGCGCAGGCCCATGAAGGCGTTGCGGTTCTCGACGGTGATGCCGGGCGAGTTGGTCTCGACGACGAAGGCGGTGATGCCGCCCTTGTGGCCCTCGCTCCTGGGGACGCGGGCCATGACGACGAGGAGGTCGGCGACGACGCCGTTGGTGGTCCAGAGTTTGACGCCGTCGAGGACGTAGTCGTCACCGTCGCGTACCGCGGTGGTGGCGAGGCGGGCGGGGTCGGAGCCGACGTCCGGTTCGGTGAGGAGGAAGGCGCTGATGTCGGTGCGGGCGCACCGGGGCAGGAACTGCTCCTTCTGCTCCTGGGTGCCGAACAACTTGAGCGGCTGCGGTACGCCGATCGACTGATGTGCCGAGAGCAGTACGCCGATGGCCGGGGATGCGGAGCCCGCCAGGGTGAGGGCCTTGTTGTAGTACACCTGGGTGAGGCCGAGGCCGCCGTACTTGGTGTCGATCTTCATGCCGAGGGCGCCGATCTCCTTGAGGCCGTTGATGACCTCGTCGGGGATGCGGCCCTCGCGTTCGATGAGGGCGCCGTCGACCTTGGTCTCGCAGAAGTCGCGGAGCTTGGCGAGGAACTCCTCGCCGCGCTGGGCGGCCTCGGTGGAGGGGGTGGGGTGGGGGTGGACCAGGTCGAGGCGGAAGCGGCCGAGGAACAGTTCCTTGGCGAAGCTGGGCTTGCGCCATTCCTGTTCCCGGGCCGCCTCGGCCACCTGGCGGGCCTCACGTTCGGAAACGGTGGGCTTGGCGGGACTGGCGGACATGCGGCTCACCTCGTCGCGAAGGGGGATCTTGGGCGTATTGGTTACCGACGGGTGCTACCCGATCGTATGTACCCGATACCGGGCGACCCCACCACCCTTCGCGCAGCCGTTGGGCCGAAGGGGTGTCTAAGCTGACATCCCACGTTTGTCGTCTTTGGGCGAGGAAGTCCGTCGAAGCGCTTCGACAGACTATGGACACCCAGGGGCGGCAGAGCTAGTGTCGGACCACCCTCACACCCACCCCTGTCGGTCACGCGCACTGTCGAAGCGCTTCACACGCTTGGAGAGCTGGATGGTCACCCTCGCCGAGGTCGCCCAGCACGCCGGAGTCTCGGCGAGCACGGTGAGCTATGTCCTCAGCGGCAAGCGGTCCATCTCCGCGACCACCCGGCAGCGGGTCGAGCAGAGCATCCGCGAGCTCGGCTACCACCCGAACGCGGGCGCCCGGGCGCTCGCCAGCAGCAGGTCGAACATCATCGCGCTGATGGTCCCGCTGCGCACCGACATGTATGTGCCGGTGATGATGGAGATCGCCATCGCGGTGGCCACGACGGCCCGCACCCATGGGTACGACGTGCTGCTGCTGACCGGCGAGGAGGGCCCGGACGCCGTCCGCCGGGTCACCGGCAGCGGGCTGGCGGACGCGATGATCCTGATGGACGTCGAACTCGACGACGAGCGGCTGCCGTTGCTGCGCGGCACCGACCAGCCGTCGGTGCTGATCGGGCTGCCCGCCGAGACGACCGGTCTGACCTGCGTCGACCTGGACTTCCGGGCGACCGGCGCGCTGTGTGTGGAGCATCTGGCGATGCTCGGTCACCGTGACATCGCTGTCATAGGCGAGGCCCCGGCGGTCTACGAGCGGCACACCGGTTTCGCGGAGCGCACGCTGGACGGACTCCGCTCGCGCGCCCGGGAGTTGGGGGTACGACTGCTGCACCGGCCGTGCGAGGGCGGGTACGACGCGATGGCCGTGACGCTCGCCCGCATCCTGGACGAGCGCCCGGGCACCACCGGGTTCGTCGTGCAGAACGAGTCGGCGGTGGAGCCCCTGCTCGCCCTGCTGCGTCAGCAGGGCCGCGCCGTCCCCGAGGACGTGTCCGTGGTGGCGGTCTGTCCGGAACAGGTCGCCGTCCAGGCCTCGGTGCGGCTGACGTCCGTGGCCATCCCCGCGCAGGAGATGGGCCGGTACGCCGTGGAGCACCTGGTCGCCAAGCTCGACGGCCGGGGCACGGACGAAGTGGTGCTGATCGCACCCGAGTTGACGGTCCGGGCGAGTACGGGCCCGGCACCTTCCGGCCGTACTCCCTGACCCCGCTTCCGGGTGCCCGCCGGGCATCCGCACGAACTTCCGGGAGCACCCTTCGTGAACCAGCCCGCCGATCAGCGGCATCAGGTCAGCCTCGCGCAGTCGTCGCCCACCGTCGGCACCTTCCGTGAGCGGGACGGCGCGCTGGAGTGGAGCGGCCGTCAGGAGACCCTGCGCGTCGAGCCGTGGGGTCCGGACGCGGTGCGGGTGCGTGCCCGGCTCGGCGGGCCGGTCCTCGAGGGGCTGCCGGGCGCGCTTCTCGACGCGGCGCCGGTCACCGAGAGCAGTGTCAGGATCGGTGACGGGGAAGGGCGGTTGACCGTCGGCGCGCTGACCGTCGAGGTGAGCGCCGAGGGGCTGCTCCGTTTCCTGCGCACCGAGGACGGCAGTGAGGTGCTGGCCGAGGAGCGCGCCCATTTCTGGTGGCCGGGGTCGCGGCTGTACACGGCCGTGGGCAACGGCCACCACCGTCTCGAGCAGCGCTTCGCCGCCTACGACGACGAGCGGCTGTACGGGCTCGGCCAGCACCAGCACGGCCGCTTCGACCAGAAGGGGCTGGTCCTGGACCTGGTGCAGCGCAACGCCGAGGTCGGCATCCCGGTGCTGTCCTCCAGCCGCGGCTACACCTTCCTGTGGAACAACCCGGCGATCGGCCGGGTGGAGCTGGCCGGGAACGGCACCCGGTGGGTGGCCGACTCGGCCCGGCAGATCGACTACTGGATCACCGCGGGGAGTCCGGCCGACGGTCAGCGCCGCTACAGCGCGGTGACGGGCCGGACGCCGATGCTGCCGGAGTGGGCGGCGGGCTTCTGGCAGTGCAAGCTGCGCTACCGGACGCAGGACGAACTCCTATGGGTGGCGCGGGAGTACAGGCGTCGGGGGCTGCCGATCTCCGCGATCGTGTGCGACTTCTTCCACTGGACCCACCTCGGCGACTGGCGGTTCGACCCGGCCGAGTGGCCGGACCCGGCGGCGATGGTCCGTGAACTGGAGGAGCTGGGCATCAAGTTGGTGGTCAGCGTGTGGCCGTCGGTGTCGCCGCTCAGCGAGAACCATCCGGTGATGGAGCAGCGCGGCTACTTCATCGGCACGCAGTACGGGCCGATGGCGCACGCCGACTGGCCGGACAAGGGCGTCGCGTCGACGGTCCAGGTGGCCTTCTACGACGCGACGAATCCTCAGGCGCGGGAGTTGGTGTGGTCGAGGGTGCGGGACAACTACCTGCGCCCGTACGGCATCACGGCGTTCTGGCTGGACGCCTGTGAGCCCGAGCTGAAGCCGGGTTTCCAGGAGAACCTTCGGTACTGGGCGGGTCCGGGGCTGGAGGTCGGCAACATCTATCCGGCCGAGAACTCCCGGACGTTCCATGAGGGTCTGCGGGCCGAGGGCGAGGAGGTCCTCACCCTCAACCGCTCGGCGTGGGCGGGCAGTCAGCGCTACGGCGCGGCCCTGTGGTCCGGGGACATCGGCACGGACTTCCCCACGCTGCGGCGGCAGATCGCGGCGGGGCTGAACACCGCGCTGTCCGGCATCCCCTGGTGGAACACGGACATCGGCGGCTTCCACGGCGGCGACCCCGACGACCCGGCGTACCGCGAGGTCATGGTGCGCTGGTTCCAGTTCGGAGCGTTGTCCCCGCTGATGCGGCTGCACGGCTTCCGTGACCCGGCGATGCCGCTCGGCCCGGAGATGACCGGCGGTCCGAACGAGGTCTGGTCGTACGGGGAGGAGGCGGGCGCGATCCTGGAGCGGTATCTGCGTCTGCGTGAGCGTCTGAGGCCGTACGTGCTGGAGGTCATGCGGGAGGCGCACGAGGAGGGGCTGCCGGTGATGCGGCCGCTGTTCCTGGAGTTCCCGGAGGATCCGGCGGCCTGGTCGGTCGACGACGCCTATCTTTTCGGACGGGACCTGCTGGTGGCCCCTGTGCTGGAGGCGGGCGCGACCGCCCGCGGCGCGTATCTGCCGGCGGGGTCGACGTGGACGGACGCGTGGACGGGTGAGGCGTACGAGGGCGGTTCGTCGGTGACGGTCGACGCGCCGCTGGACCGTATCCCGCTGTTCCTGCGGGACGGGGCGCGGCTTCCGATCGCTGCGGAGGCGTCGCCGCGCCCCTGAGACCGGCGTGGCCGGATCCCCGCGGGTCAGTTACGGCAGACGGAGGCCAGGGACCGTACCAGTGCCCCCGTGTGCAGGAGGTCCGCGTGCTTTTCGTAGGAGACCTCGGTGACCGCCACCGCGATTTCGGGACGGCAGAGTGCCCTGCCGCGCTGCGGGGTGGAGTCGGCGACTGCCTGGACCAGGTCGGTGTTGATGCGGTTGATGGTCTGGCGGACGACGTTCAGGTCCGGTTTCGTGGTCGGCGCCTGGTCGGGGTGGGCCGTCCAACGGGCGTAGAGGGCCCGCTGGACGATCTTGTTGGCCTCGATCTGGTCGCGGAAGACGCGGCGGATCTCGTCGGGGTCGGCGCCGATCCGCTGGGCCTGCGCGGCAGCCGTGTCCAGGACCTGCTGCTCCCGGGCCGGGTCGTCGATGGGGCTGTCGGTGCCCCACTTCGCGGCGGCCACCAGGTCGGCGGTGGCGACGCGTTCGGCGGCCAGGGAGACCACGGGAAGCAGCGGTGAGGACGTGGGGGCCGCCGTCGCGGTGCTCGGCAGGGCGAGCAGCGCGGCGGCGGCGATCGCTGTGGTGCTCAGGGGGGTGGTGATGCGCATGTGCTCATCAAACCCCAGCCCGCCCACCTTCGGGTCAACTGCTGCTGACGCTCTCGCTGTTGACGGTGAAGTTCAGGCCACCGGAGGACGACGTGATCTCGAAGCCGAACTGCAGATCCCCGATGGTGACGTTGCCGAACCAGCCCTTGGTGTCCTTGATCCACTTCAGGATGGGCAGGACGTTGACGGTGCCGGAGGTCGAGTTCGAGGTGCGGACGAAGGAGAAGACGTCGTTGGAGCCGTTGTTGCCCTTGTAGACGGTCCAGGTGTGGCCGCCGAGCGTGACGGTGCCCTGCGAGGTGCCGAGCGGACCCACCGCGCCGGTCTTGTTGACCCAGAGCATGATCTCGTACTTGTAGCCGGTGTCCCAGATGTCGTACGACGTGTTGTAGGCGCCGGACGACGGGACCGAGACGTTGTAGCTGCTGGTGAGCGAGGCGAGCGAGGTGATCGACTTGTTGATCACCTTCTTGGCGTTGGGGTAGGACTTGATGCCGCCGGTGTTGGGGTGGTTGGCGTTGACGCCCCAGTTCGTGCCGGAGTTGGCCCAGATGCACTGGCTGCCGGCGCCGGAGCCCCAGATGTTGTTGTAGAGCGTGTAGCCGTTCAGCGTGGTGTTGCCCCACTGGTCGCAGGAGCTCCAGACGGCGGCGGAGGCGGGGGCGGACGCGAGGCCGACGGTGGCGCCGAGGGCCATCGCCGGGGCCAGCACGGCCATGGTGACCTTGCGCAGGGTGCTGTGTGCCATGGTGTCCCTTCCATGGGTGGGGGGAGATTGCGGGGAGTTACCACGCCCCCAGGGTGAGGACGTGGTCTTCTCCGGCGACGAGGTCGAGCGGTCGCGCGCCGGAGGAAGTCCGGAGTTCGACGCGGTGGGTCCGGGTGGGGCGGATCACCGCGGTCGCTTCCTCGGGGTTCCAGGTGAGGTCGAGGTCGGCTCCGAACCGGGTCCGGTAACCGAGGAGTTGGCCCGTCGGACAGGCGGCCGGGAGGGCGGGCAGCAGGACCAGACGGTCCGGGGTGGACTGGACGAGCATCTCCAGGAGCACGGCGGGCAGGGTGTGCGCGGCGTCGGCGTTGTAGACGTCCCGGTTCGGGTAGTGCGCGCTCATCAGCGAGGTGTGGAAGAAGTCGCCGCCCAGGACCTGCCCGAGGGCGTGGGCGACCCGTTCCCCGTCGCGCAGGCGGGCGGCGATCAGGGCGTGGTGCAGATGGCCGTGCGCGGAGTCGTTCTCGGCGCCGCGCAGTTCGAGGGCGCGGTGAGCGGCCGCCGCGAGGTCCGGGGTGTCGTAGGGGTTGATCTCGTCGAGCGGCCAGACGCCGTAGAGGTGGCTGAGATGGCGGTGGTCGTAGGAGTCGTCGAGGCCGGGCCAGGCCCATTCGGCGAGGGCGCCGTCCGTGTTGATCCGGTGCGGGGGCAGCCGCTCGGCGAGGGCACGCCACCGGTCGGCCTCCGGGGTGCCGGGGTGGTAGTCGGCGGCGGTGAGCAGGGCGTGCCGGGCGGCCGAGAGGTCCATCGCCGCGTTGATGGCGCCCCAACTCCCGTTCGCGGGACGGTTCTCGGGCGAGTAGGAGGGGACCACGACGAGATGGCCGTCCTTGTCGAAGCGGTCGAGGAAGTCCTCGTAGAAGAGAGCCACCTGGCCGAGGGCGTGGGCGGTGTGCGGGTCGCGGGAGCCCTCGGTCTCGTCGTGGTCGACGAGCGGCTTGAGCAGCCAGTCGGCGCCGGCCGTCCACAGATGCAGCGGGTACTCACGGCTGAAGTGGTACGACAGCCCCGACTCGCCGTCGGTGTGGGCGGGGGCGACCACGCCCCGGGCGCCGAAGACCGTACGGGCGTTGACCGCCCAGTCGGTGAGCTGACGGTGAATCAGTGAGGCGTGGGCCCGCGTCACTTCGGGCAGCGCGGCGCACGCCGCGGACGCGGTCTGGAGGTTGAGGTTGGCGTCGTTGGTGAAGGCGCCGGACCAGCCGGTGTTCCAGTCGCCGGTCCACAGCCCGGTCAGACGGGGTGGGTTGAGGCCGCTCGCGGAGAGCAGGTGGTAGCGGCCGGCGGCGAAGAGACGCTCCAGCAGGGCAGGGCTGTCGGGGAGGGACAGCAACTCCGACCCCGGCAGCGCGCGTTCGGCGGGATCGGCGCCGAGGTCGAGGGTCACGCGCTCGTAGGCGGTGCGGTGCAGGACGGTGTGACGGTCCAGGAGGACGGTGTACGGGTCCGCGGCGTCCGGCAGCGTGTCGCGCAGGGCGCGGGCGTGCGGGGTGGTGTCCAGCTCACCGGTGTGCCGCAGGACCCGGGTCAGCAGCAGCACCGACCCGGCGCCGGTGATCCGGACCCCGGGCGGCGCGAGCGCCGTGCGGCCGCCCTCGGCCACGACGAGGGTGAGCCCGGTGTACGCCGTCTCGCTGCCGGGGTAGCGGACGCGCAGCGTGAGCAGGACACCCTCGGGGGTGAGCACGGCACCGTCCCCGACGGCGAGACCGTGGGGCGCGCCGGGGAGGCGGTGGTCCAGGGCGATGTCGAGGTCGCCGCCGCTTGTGTACTGGACGATCACGTCGTCGGCCCGCGACACGAACACCTGGCTGCGCCGGGCACCGCACTCCGTCTCGACGACGCCGGTCGTGAAGTCGACCGAGCGGCGGTAGGGGTGCGGCTCCTCGCCGGGTGCCCTGCTCAGCCGTACCTGGAAGGCGGGATGGAAGGGCTGCACCCACTGCAGGTCCCGGCCGTCGGTGAAGGCCTCGGCGGCGCGCAGGTCGCCCGCGAGCAACCGGTCCTTCAGCAGCGGGAGTTGCGCGGCGAGCCGGGGCGGGCGGGCCTTCTCCCCGCCGTTCGGGCGGAGAAGGGTGTGATGGGTGACGACGGTCCGCTCGTCGTCCAGATCGCCGAACACAAGGGCGCCGTGGTGGCCGTTGCCGCTGAGGAAGCCGTCCTCCCAGCGTTCTGCGGGGCGGGGTTCCCAGGTACCGTGCGTGATGGTCATGGGCGCAACACCACCACGCCGTACCGGTCGAGTGTGACCTCGCCCGCGACTTTCACCCCGGTGAGCAGGTCCTGATGGCTGCCCGGCACCTGCACGGCGACCGGTTCCCGCCCGTGGTTGAGCAGGAAGAGCAGGTCCCCGCGGCGGACCGCCTCGACCTGGTCCGGCAGACCGTCGAGGACGGGACGGACGCCCGCCCCGGCCGCGATCCCGGCGAGCAGGACACGCAGCGCGTGCGGCTCGGGGAGCGTGGAGACGTACCAGGCACGACCGTTGCGCAGCACGGCGGGCAGGCCGTCGAGTTCCCCGCCCTTGTACACGGCCTCCACCGAGGCGTCCTCGACGGGATCGATCTCCTCCGACCACAGGATCCCGCGGAACCGGTCGGTCTCGACCGTCTCGTCCTCGTCCAGCGGCCACCACTCGTGCAGCGTGCGAATGCCGAGCAGTGCGCGCAGCCGGGCGTCCATGCCGCCGGTGCGCACCCGGTCGTCCTGGTCGGCGACGCCGGTCAGGAAGCCGCAGACGAGGGTTCCGCCGCCGCGGACGTAGGAGAGGAGGTTGTCGATCGCCGTGTCCGTGAGGGCGTACGACTGCGGGACGACGACCAGCTTGTACCCGGTGAGGTCGTGTTCGGGGCGGGCGAAGTCGGTGGCGAGGTGGGCCTGCCAGAGCGCCCGGTGCCAGGCGGTGAGAAGCTGCGGGTGGTCGACCTTGGTGGAGAGCCGGCCCTCGTGGGAGGCGGCCCACCAGGAGTGCCAGTCGTGAAGAATCGCGATGTCGCCGTCGGTGTGCCTGCCCGCCACCTGGTCACCGATTCGCGTGAGTTCGGCACCGAGCCGCTTGATCTCCTGGAAGGTGCGCCCCTCCTCCCCCGCGTGAGGGACCATCCCGGAGTGGAACTTCTCCGCGCCCTGCCGTGACTGCCGCCACTGGAAGTAGCAGACGGCGTCGGCGCCGCGGGCGACGGCCTGGAGGGACCAGAGCCGGTTGAGTCCGCGCGGCTTGGGGTGGTTGACGCCCCGCCAGTTCACCGGCCCGGCCGCCTGCTCCATCAGCATCCAGGGACCCCGGGCCTGCGAGCGGGTCATGTCCTGTACGAGGGCGCCGTGCTGGGCGCCGAACGGGTCACGCGGGTCGGGATACAGGTCGACCGAGACGACGTCCTCCTCCTCGGCCCACCGCCAGGCGTCCTGTCCGGCCCACAGCGGCATGAAGTTGGTGGTGACCGGGATGTGGGCCGGGGAGTGCCGGCGGACGATGTCCCGCTCGGCGACGTAGCACTCCAGGAGCATGTCGGAGGTGAACCGCTTGAAGTCCAGCACCTGCCCGGGGTTCTTCAGATAGTGGGCGTGGCGCGGCGGCAGCACCTCCTCCCACGACCCGTATCCCTGGCTCCAGAAGGCCGTACCCCAGGCGGAGTTGAGGGCGTCGAGCGTGCCGTACCCCGTCCGCAGCCAGTCGCGGAAGCGGGCGGCGGACTCGTCGCCCCAGTCGTAGGTGCAGTACTCGTTGTTGATGTGCCACATGGTGAGGGCGGGGTGGCCGCCGTAGCGGGCGGCGAGGTCCTCGGTGATGGCGGCGGCGTAGCGGCGGTAGACGGCGCTGGAGTGTGAGAAGTGCTGCCGTCCGCCCCACCACTCGACACGGCCGTCCTCGTCATGGGGCAGGGTCTCGGAGTGGAGGTGCCCCAGCCAGGGCGGGGGCGAGGAGGTCGGGGTGGCGAGGACGACACCGATGCCATTGTCGTGCAGGAGGTCCATCAAACGGTCCAGCCAGCCGAAGTCCCGCTCCCCCGGCCGGGGTTCGAGCTTCGACCAGGAGAAGACGCCGAGGGTGACGGAGTTGACGCCGGCGTCCCTCATCAGCCGGACGTCCTCGTGCCAGGTCTCCTCGGGCCACTGCTCCGGGTTGTAGTCGCCGCCGAAGAGGATGCGGCCACGGGTGGCGTCACCGAGCCCCGGCATCAGACGGGCTCCCCGTACTGGATCCCCCGCCCGTTGGTGGCGAGGTAGACCCGCCCGTGGATGCGGGGGTCACCGACGATGACGTCTCCGATGTACCCCCACTGATGCCGGTCGTCGTTGATCCGCACCCAGGTCCTGGCGCCGTCGTCGGAGCGGTGGACGGCGGTGCTGCTCTCGGTCGAACCCACCTGGTAGACCGCCGGGTAGTCCGCCCCGTCGGCGGCCTTGCCGAAGCCGAGCGTGTACGAGGCCCGGCAGCTGTCGACCTTCGAGAAGCCGGCCCCGCCGTCGACGGACCGGAAAAGCCCGTTCCCCTTGGCGCTCAGCCACAGGTCACCGGAGCGCCCGGGCGCCGCGACCACCTTGAACTGACTGTCGCCGGAGGGCAGCCCGGTCGCACGCGCGGTGAAGGAACGGCCACTGTCAGTGCTGGCGAGTAGCGTTCCTGTATCGGTGTCGTACGCGTAGAAGAGCGTCGGGTCGGCCGGGTCGGCGACCGGCGTGGCGCCCTTCGGGAAGGAGGAGATCTCGGTCCAGGTCGTGCCGTTGTCCGCCGAGCGGTGGGCGGGGTACTTCGTGCCGTCCCAGTGCACGAAGGACCACAGCAGCACACTGCCGTCGGCGTTGGTGGCGATCGGTCCCGGTGCGTCGTGCGCGATGGAGGGCCGGCCCGCGAAGGGTGCCCAGGTCCGTCCGCCGTCGTTCGAGTACGCGCCGTTGCCGTTGTCGCCCCAGCCGGTGCGCACCACGTACGCCGGCCTGCCCGCGGCCTGCGCGAGTCCCGTCGCCGACCCGAACACGGGGTTCGTCGCCATGCCGCGGGAGGGCGAGGCGGTGAGCCGCTCGTGGTACAGCACGCCGATGTCCCCGGACCCGCTGATCAGATGCGCCTCCCCGACCGGGGGCGAGATCAGCTGGCGCACGGACGTCTCCTCCAGGCCCCGGATCCGCGGGGCCCAGTGGACGAGGTCCCGTGTGCCGTAGAGCGTCGCGCCGGTGCCGTACACGACGTGCCGGGAGTCGTACGGGTCGACGGCGACGGACTGGATCCACCAGCCGAACTTCGGCTGATCGGCGCCGAACCTGAGAAAGGGGGTTTCCGAGACGTCGAGGACCGCCGTGTCCTTGAGGGACGTCCAGCTGCGGCCGCCGTCGGTGGTCCGGTACAGGGTGTCCACGGCCGCCCACCGGTTGTTGGTGGAGACGACGACGGTCCCGGGACGACGGGCGTCGACGGCGACACCGCCGTACCCGAAGGTGTCGGCGGACCCGTCGCCGGCGGTCCCGCCGGGCTTCACGGGGGTGACGTCGGTCCACTTTCCGCTGGAGGTGGCGAGCTTGTGCACACTGCCGTTCGCCTGCCCGTTGGGCCCGGGCGCGTCGGCGTACGTCACGTACAACTCACGGGCGTGGCAGTCGTACGCGGCCCGGATCGGCACCTTGGCGGACGCACCGGAGGGTTGCCCGGTCACGGCTTCCCACCTGCTGCCGTCGGCGGTCCGGAAGAGGTTCGGGGAGGAGCCGTCTCCGTCTCCCCACCCGGCGTAGACGCAGCGCCCGACGGCGAGGAGCAGGGTCACGCCCTGCCCGCCTGCACTCGGGATGCCCGGGAAGGCGGCGACGGCCGCCCAGGTCGCGCCACGGTCAGTGGACTTCAGGAGCCCGTCGTGCCGCGTCCCCAGCCACAGCACGTCACTGTCCCGGGGATCGACGAGCAACCGCTCCCCCGCCCCCCGGCCGTCCTCGTTGGCACCGAGCTTCACGGTCAGGTCGCTACGGCTCCAGGTCACACCCCTGTCCTCGGACCGCAGGACGGCACCGTTGCCTGCCCAGGACTGCGTGTAGGTGCCGAGGGCGAGATAAAGCCGGTCCGGGTGAACGGGATCGACGGCGATCGCCTCGACGCCCAGCAGATTCCAGTCGTCCCACCCGATGTGATCGATGAGGGGAATCCAGCGTGCGGCGCGATCGTCCCAGCGGTAGGCCCCGCCGATGTCGGTACGGGCGTAGGCGAGACCGCGGACCGACGGATGGAACAACACACCGGTGACGAACCCGGTCCCGCCGATGACGGCGTTGCGCCAGCGATAGGAGGGGGCAGTGGCGTCGGCTCCGGCAGCTTGCGCACGGCCGCAGAGGAGCGGTACTGCGGCAGCGGCAGCGGTACCGGCGAGAACGGCACGACGACTCAGGTAGGACATGCTCATGACACACCTCGCTCTTCGAACAGGGGTGGGGGACCTACCTCAGGGGCGCAGGGCCGTATCGATGTGCGGCTCCGCCGCATGGGCGCAACCAGCGGTCACCCCTTCACCGCTCCGGTCAACATGCCCTTCTTGAAATGCCGCTGCACGAACGGCGACAACACGGCCACCGGCAGCAGCGCCATCACCATGACCGCCATCTGGATGGCGAGCCCGGACAGCTGGCCGGTCCTGATGGCCTGCCCCAGCCCGACCGGCTGCTGCTGCCTCTGCACCAGCTGGATCATGACGTTCTGCAACGGCATCTTGTCCTGGTCGTTCAGGTAGAGCGAGGCGTTGAACCAGGCACTCCAGTACCCGACGGCGTAGAACAGCGTGATCACCGCGAGGACGGCCCGTGACAGCGGCATCACGATCGTCCACAGGATCCGGAAGTCCCCGGCTCCGTCGATGCGCGCGCTGTCGATGAGTTCCTGCGAGATCCCCATGAAGAACCCGCGCAGGACCAGGATGTTGAAGACGCTCACCGCGCTCGGCAGGATCAGCGCGAGGTAGGAGTCCGTCAGGCCGACGGACTGCACCAGCAGATAGGTGGGGATGAGGCCGGCGCTGAAGAACATGGTCGCCAGCAGTGTCATGAGAATCCCGCGGTGGGCGAGCGAGCCGCTGCGGGACAGGCCGTAGGCGCACAGCACGGACACCGCCATGGAGAACAGCGTGCCGACCAGGGTGACGAGAACGCTGACCGTCGTGGCCCGGGTGACCTGACCGCCGCTGAGCAGTTCCTTGTAGGCGATGAAGGTGATCCCCTGGGGCACGATCACCAGGCCGCCCGCCTCGTCGATGGTCTTGCGCGAGGAGAGGCTGGTGACGACCACGATCCACAGCGGGAAGAGGACCGCCAGGCAGGCGAACGACAGGACCAGCCCCTTGCCCGCGAGGCCGGCCCTCGAGGGCTCCTCCTCCCACGCCGGGCGCTCGGCTGCGGCCCACCGGATCGGCTTGGTCGCCGGTTCTTCGATGACGGTGGTCACTTCTTGTACACCCCCTGCTCGCCCATGAGATGGGCCACCTTGTTCGCGGTGAGGACCAGGCCGATGCTGACCACTCCCTTGATCAGACCGGCGGCGGCCGCGTAGCCGAAGTCCTGGTTGCGTACGCCGTTCCACCACACGAACGTGTCGAGGACCTCACCCGCGTCCGGTCCGACGGCATCGCGTTGGAGCAGGATCTGTTCGAACCCGACGGTCAGGGCGTCGCCGACGCGCAGCACGAGAAGCAGGGCGACCACCGGGCGCAGGGCGGGGAGCGTGACGTGCCACATCCGGCGCCAGCGGCCGGCACCGTCCATCGCGGCGGCTTCGTACAGGTCCGGGGGAACCGAGGCGAGCGCGGCGAGGAAGACGATGATCCCCCATCCGGCGTCCTTCCAGACGCTCTGCGCGGTGACCAGGAGGGGGAAGGTGTTCGGGTCGGTCATGATGTCGAAGCCGTTGTAGCCGTGCTGCCGCAGCAGTTGGGAGAGCATGCCCGCGCCGCCGAACATCTGCTGGAAGACGGCGATGACCAGGACCCAGGAGAAGAAGTGCGGCAGATAGAGGACGGCCTGTGCCACGGCCCGTACCCGGGGCCGGACGAGGCTGTTGATGAGCAGCGCGAGCAGGATCGGGATGGGGAAGAACAGCACGAGCTGGACGAGGAACAGCACCAGCGTGTTCTCGACGGCGCTCCAGAACGCGGAGTCCCCGAAGACCTGCTGGAAGTTCTCCAGTCCCACGAAGGGGCTGTGCAGGATGGAGACGATGCCGTTGTCGCTGACGTAGGGGTCGTAGTCCTGGAAGGCGACGATGTTGCCGAGGATCGGCAGGTAGTTGAAGACCAGGAGCAGCACGACGGCCGGCAGCGTCATGAGGAGCAGGACGCGGTCGCGCCGGAACCTGACGCGCAGGCTCAGTTTTCCCGGACGTCGCTTCTCCCTGGAGCCGGTGGCGTCATCGGACGCCACCGGGGTCTTCTCGAGCATGCTGGCCTCGGCACCGCTCCGAGGCACCGTGCTGTGGGACACGGCGGTTCTCCTTGCCTCGGGGGCTGATCAGCTCGCGGCCGAGCCGTTCTCGTCGAGCAGCTTCTTGTACCAGTCGCGCAGTTTGTCGCCACCCTTCGACTTCCAGTCGGCGATGGCCTGCTGCATGTCGCTGATCTTCTTGTGGCCGCGGACGATGTCGTCCTCGAGCTGCTCGAAGTTGTCGGCGAGGTTGGTGTAACGGTTCGGCTCGGCGACCTGCAGTCCCCAGAAGGACGACTTGCTGGTGAAGGAGCCCATCCGCTGCTGCCACTCCACCATGCCCTTGGTGTAGTCCGGGAGGTCGGGGTGCGCGATGGTGGCGGCCGGACTGGCGACCATGACGAAGGCGTTGACGACCTCGTTGTTGCCCTTGTCGTTCTTGACGGGCACGCCGTTCTTGAGCGTGTAGTGGGTGCCCTCGACGCCGTAGTTGGTCATCATCCACTCCTTGGTGCCGTACGGCGCCGCGGTGACGTTGGCGACCGCCAGGACGTCGTGGATGACGGACTCGGAGGCCTTCTTGTTGACGAAGGCGAAGATGCCTGCCGGGTTCGCGGCCCACAGCTTCGGGGTGCTGCCGTCGTGGCCCCAGAGGTCCATGCCCCAGACCTTGAAGTCGGGGTTCTGGGTGATCTGGGAGGCCTGTCGGCCGTACCAGTTGGAGATGTCGTCGTTCCAGATCAGGAACTCGGCGGCGGCGAACAGGGGGGCGGGGTCGCCGATCTGGCTCTTGCCCAGCCGGAACTGGGGGTGGACGTAACCGGCGGCCATCAGCTTGCGCGCCCACTCCAGCGCTTCGAGGTACTCCGGGGTCTCGATGCGGTTGATCATCTTGCCGTCGACCACGGTCCAGCCGAGCGACTTCTCCCCGCCGCTGATCACCCCGAAGGTGTTGAACGCGGTCCACTTCATGTCACCGCAGGCCCACCGCTTGGACTTGGGCCTGGTGATCTCCTTGCACAGGGCCGTGAACTCGTCGGCTGACTTCGGGACTTCGTAGCCCTCCTTGTCGAAGATGTCCTGGCGGTAGAGGGGCACGATGTTCTGGACGAACGGGGCGGGCATCGGCAGGCCCAGCAGCTTGCCGCCGAAGATGGACCGCTGCCAGGCGTCGCTGGGGATCGCCGCGAGGTTCGCGTACTCCTTGACCTTGTCCCCGGACAGGTAGGGACCGAGGTCGGCGAACTTGCCCGTGATGGCGCTGGGTATCCGGCCGGTCATGTTCCAGCCGGGAATCACGACCACGTCCGGGATGTCGCTGGAGGCGAGGACCGCGCCGAGTTTCTGGTCGTAGGTGTTGCCGTCCTGGTTCCGCCACTGGACGTCGACGCCGATCTGGTCGTTCATCGCCCTGTAGTAGGGGTTGCCCTGCTTCGGCGGGGAGCCCCAGAACGGCGACATGACGGTGACCTTGCCGCCCTTGCCGAGCTTCTTCGGGACCGAGGTCTTGAGGTCGGCGATCGCGAGCTCTCGGGTGAAGCCCATCGCCGAGCCGTTCTTGGCCGGGATGTCGGGTGTCACCACGTTGCTGGCCACGTAGGCCGGAAGCAGTTTCCTCGCGTCCTTGCCCGAGGTGGTCCCACCGCGCGAGCCGCTGTCCGACCCTCCGCACGCGGCCAGCAGCGGCATCCCGCCGGCGACCGCCGCGGTGGCGACCGCAGTCGAGGCGAGGAAGCTTCTCCGGCTCGGCCCGGAGGGGTAAGCGGCGTTCGGCGTCATTGCGTCAACCCTTCGTGGCACACCAGGACACCCGGCGGTGGCCGTCGGCTGCGGTGTCTTGAGTGGAACTGGCTGAGCGGAAGCGGTCCTTCGACGCAGTGCGAGGGCATTCGATTAGTCGAAGCGCTTCGATGTCGGTGTGAGGTTAGGTGAACGCCTGGGGGTGCACAAGGGTCGATTCCAAGATTCCTACGCTCCCTCATACTCGGCCGGTTCGCGTATGCCGCACGAAGTAAACGTGCCCCTCTCTTGACACCCGCCCATCCGTCGAATGAGCATCGAAGCGCTTCGAAAGCGCTCCGTCGCTCCATCACAAGGGGACCTCCACGTGACCGAACAGACGCCGCCCACGCCGCCGTTCCGCGATCCGCAGCTGCCGTTCGCGAAGCGCATCGACGACCTGGTGGAGCGGTTGACGCTCGCTGAGAAGATCTCCTTCCTGCACCAGTTCGCGCCCGCCGTGGAGCGGCTCGGCATCGCCGCGTTCCGCACGGGCCAGGAGGCCCTGCACGGCGTCGCCTGGATGGGTCCGGCGACGGTCTTCCCGCAGGCCGTCGGCCTCGGCGCCACCTGGAACACGGACCTGGTGCGCCGCGTCGGCGAGGCGGTCTCGAAGGAGACCCGCGCGATGCGCGCCCGGGACGACCGCGTGGGCCTCAACGTCTGGTCCCCGACGGTGAATCTGCTGCGGCATCCGCTGTGGGGCCGCAACGAGGAGGGCTACTCGGAGGATCCGAGACTGACCTCGGCCATCGCGACGGCGTACACCCGGGGTCTGCGCGCCGACCACCCGACGTACTGGCGCACGGCGCCGGTCCTCAAGCACTGGCTCGCCCACAACAACGAGACGGACCGCGCCACTTCGTCCTCCTCGGTGCGTCCGCGCGTCCTGCACGAGTACGACCTGCGCGCCTTCCGCGAGACGGTCGAGGCGGGCGCGGTCGCCGGGGTGATGCCCGCGTACAACCTGGTCAACGGCCGCCCCAACCACGTCTCCCCCTCTCTGCGCGAGCACCTGCGCACCTGGACGGAGGAGGAGCTGCTGGTCTGCTCGGACGCGGGGGCGCCCTCCAACCTCGTCGACTCCGAGCATTACTACGACAGCCACGAGGAGGCGACGGCGGCCGCGCTGCACGCGGGTGTGGACAGCTTCACCGATCACGGGACGGACCCCTCTAAGATCACCGCCCGGGTCCGAGGGGCCCTGGACCGGGGCCTGTTGACGGAGGCCGACATCGACACGGCCGTCCGCCGCCAGCTCTCGGTACGTTTCCGTCTCGGCGAGTTCGACCCGCTCCACGACCCGCACACGGGCGCCCACGACTTCGACACCCCGGCGCACCGCGCGCTCGCCCAGGAGGCGGCCGAGCAGGCGATCGTGCTGCTGAAGAACGACGGTCTGCTGCCCCTCGCCGCCGACACCCGCGTGGCCGTGGTGGGCCTGCTGGCCGACGAGTGCAAACTCGACTGGTACAGCGGCACGTTGATCCACCGCTCCACCCCGCTGGAGGGTCTGTACGAGCGCTTCGGCGCGGACCGCGTGGAGTTCGCGGAGGGCGTCGACCACGTCCGCCTCAGGACGTCGGCCGGCGCGTTCGTGGAGGTCCCCTCGGCCGGCGCGGACGACGAAGTGCCCGGTGCGGAGGGGGCGTTGGACCCGGCCCTGCTGGCCGGCCGCACCGATCTGCCGCCGCTGACCACCGGTCCGGCCGGCACCGAACTCGCCCTCGTGGACTGGGGGGACGGCGTCCTCACGCTCCGGGCCCCCGACGGCCGTTACCTCTCGGTCGCCGACGACGGCCGCGTCCGCGCCTCCGCAAACCAGCCCGGCGGCTGGGTCGTCCAGGAGACCTTCCGCCTGGAACCCCACGAGAACGGTCACCTCCTCAGGCACCTCGGCACAGGTCGCCATGTCACTGTCGCCACCGACGGAGTGAAGGTTGCCGAGGGGAATCCGGAAATCTTCGAGCTGGTCTTCGCCGAGCGCGGCGAGGAGGCCGTGCGCAGGGTCGCCGAGCAGGCGGACGTGGTCGTGGTCGTCGCCGGCAACGACCCGCACATCAACGGGCGCGAGACCGAGGACCGTACGACGCTGCGGCTGCCCGGCCACCAGGAGCGCCTGCTGCGCGCGACCCGCGCCGCCAACCCGCGCACGGTGCTGGCGCTGGTCTCCGCCTATCCGTACAGCGTGCGGACCACCTCGCTCCCGGCGGTGCTGTGGACCGCGCACGGCGGCCAGGCGGCCGGCACCGCGCTCGCCCGAGTGCTGGCCGGAGACGTCTCCCCGGCCGGCCGGCTCCCGCAGACCTGGTACGAGAGCGACGCCGATCTGCCCGGACTGCTCGACTACGACGTGATCGGCGGCCGGCAGACCTATCTGTACTTCGAGGGCACGCCCCTGTTCCCGTTCGGACACGGCCTGTCCTACGCCGCCTTCTCCTACGGCGACCTGACGACCGGGGTGGAGGGCGACGCGCTGCGCGTCTCCTTCACGGTCACCAACACCGGCGATGTGACGGCCGACGAGGTCGCCCAGCTCTACACCCGGGCCGTGGAACCTACGGTGCCGCGTCCGCGGCGCGAGCTGCTCGCGCACCGCCGGGTCACGCTCGCGCCGGGCGAGCGGGCGGAGCTGGACTTCGAAGTCCCGCTGTCCGCCTTCGAGTTCTGGGACGTGGCGCGGGGCGGGTGGCGGCTGGAGCCGGGCCCGTACGACATCCTGGCGGGCGCCTCCAGCGAGGACGTCCGGCTGCGCACGACGGTGATCCTGGACGGTGCGCCCGGCGCCCCGCGGCCGGTGCTCCGACGCGGGCTGGAGGCGGCCGACTTCGACGAGCAGAGCGGGGCCGTCATCGTCGACCGGACGAAGGTGGCGGGTGACGCGGTGACGTCGGAGGCCGACCGTGTCGCCGAACTGCTCTACCGGGACTGCGACTTGGGGGACGGCGTCAGCGAGGTGCGGGTGACGGTGGCGGGCGAGGGAGCCGTCGAGGTGTCCCTGGACGGGGGCGCGGTGCTGGCCGTGCTCAGCCCGAGGACGCCCACCCCGGGGCCGTACGACTACACCACCCTGCGCGCCGGCATCGTCGCCGAGGGCGTGCACGACGTGCATCTCAGGCTGCGCGGCCCGCTGCGGCTCGCGCATGTCGGCTTCTCCGGTTGAGGGGCCGGGGAAGGCCGGCGTGAGGAAGGGGCCCGGCACCGGAAGGCATCGGTGCCGGGTCCCTTCGGGGAGCCTATATGAAAATGGTTCCCATTAATCAGGAGGGTCGACTCAGAGGGCGAGCCCGGTCAGCACGAGGACGCGCTCGTAGGTGTAGTCGTCCATCGCGAACTTCACGCCCTCGCGGCCCACGCCGGACTGCTTGGCGCCGCCGTACGGCATCTGGTCGGCCCGGTAGGAGGGGACGTCGCCGATGACGACGCCGCCGACCTCGAGGGCGCGGTGGGCGCGGAAGGCGGCCTGCAGGTCGTGGGTGAACACCCCTGCCTGGAGGCCGTACTTGGAGGAGTTGACGGCCGCGAAGGCCGTGTCCTCGCCGTCCGCCTGCTGCACGGTCAGGACGGGACCGAAGACCTCCTCGCAGGAGATGGTCACATCGGCCGGAACGTCGGTGAGGACGGTCGGCGCGTAGGAGGCGCCGTCACGGTCGCCGCCGGTGAGCAGGGTCGCGCCCGCCTCCACGGCCTCCTTCACCCACGACTCGACGCGCTTGGCCGCGTCCTCGCTGACCAGCGGGCCGACGTCCGTCTTGTCGTCGCTCGGGTCGCCGGTGACCTGGGCCTCGACGGCGGCGACGATGCGCGGCAGCAGACGGTCGTAGACGGAGGCGTCGGCGATGACCCGCTGCACGGAGATGCAGGACTGGCCGCCCTGGTAGTTGGAGAAGGTGGCGATGCGGGTGGCGGCCCAGTCGAGGTCGGCGTCGCTCGCGTAGTCGGCGAGGACGACGGCCGCGCCGTTGCCGCCGAGCTCCAGCGTGAGGTGCTTGCGCGGCACCGAGTCCATGATCGCGTAGCCGACCTTGTCGGAGCCCGTGAAGGAGATGACCGGCAGCCGCTCGTCCTGGACCAGGGCGGGCATCTTGTCGTTGGCGACCGGCAGGATGCTCCAGGACCCGGCCGGGAGCTCGGTCTCGGCGAGGAGGTCACCGATGATCAGGCCGGAGAGCGGGGTGGCCGGGGCGGGCTTCAGAATGATCGGCGCGCCGGCGGCGATCGCCGGGGCGATCTTGTGGGCGCAGAGGTTGAGCGGGAAGTTGAACGGCGCGATGCCGAGGACGACGCCCTTGGGGAAGCGGCGGGTCAGCGCGAGCCGGCCCTGGCCGCCGAGGTCGGTGTCGAGGCGCTGGGCCTCGCCGCTGTTGAAGCGCCGGGCCTCCTCGGCGGCGAACCGGAACACGGACACGGCACGGCCGACCTCGCCGCGCGCCCACTTGATGGGCTTGCCGTTCTCGGCGGAGATCAGCCGGGCGATCTCCTCGGTGCGCTCCACGAGACGGCGGCTGACGTGGTCCAGGGCGGCGGCACGGACGTGGGCGGGGGTGGCGGCGAACTCGTCGCGCACGGCGTACGCCGCGGCGACGGCCTCCTCGACCTGGGCGTCCGTCGGCACACTCACCCGGCCGACCACGTGGCCGTCCCACGGGGAGGTGACGTCGACGGTGTCCTCGCCGGTGACCTGGCGGCCGGCGAGCCAGAAGGCGGTGGTGGAAGTCATTGCGGGATCCCGGCCCTTCCGTTGGGGTGTACAGGGGGTTCGCGTCCACGGTAGGCCGCGTCGGGCGGGGGTGCGTTTGTCCGGCGTGTAGTGGTCGACCGGCCAGGTGCGCCTCTTTGGCGAGTCCGCGGAGCCCGGGCGGGGGCGCGTCCGGCGGGCAACGGCCGACCAGCCGCGTGCGCCTCATGGGCCGGCCCACGGACCTCATCGAAGCACCGGGCTCAAGTGCCTCCGACAGGCAACGGTCCACCACCCGCGCACACCTCACCGGCCAGTCCCCGCACCTCCTCGACCATGCCAAACAACGGGGCGCCCGGCAGGCAACGGTCGACCAGCCGCGCACGCCTAGTCACCCATCTCCTCGAAGCGCCGGACACGAGTGCCTTCGGCAGGCGGCGGTCGACCACCCCGCGCACGCCTCATCGGCCAGTCGGCCGATCTCCTCGACCGTGCCGAGCGAGGAGGCATCCGGCAGGCAACGGTCGACCAGCCGCGCACGCCTCATGGGCCAGTCCGCAGATCTCATCGAAGCGCCGCGCACGCCTCATCGCCCAGGCCGCCGATCTCCTCGACCGCGCCAGGCACGAGTGCCGCCGGCGGGGAGCTGTCGATCAGCTGCGTGCCCTTGTCTCCGGCTTCCTACTCCGCCGACGTCGCCTTCAGCGCCAGCCACAGCTCCATCCGTACGTCCGGGTCGTCCAGGGAGCGGCCGAGGATCTCCTCGACGCGCCGCATCCGGTAGCGCAGGGTGTGCCGGTGGACGCCCAGGTCGGCCGCCGCCGCGTCCCACTGGCCGTGCCGTGACAGCCAGGCCCGCAGCGAGGCCACCAGGTCGCCCCGGCCGGTCGCGTCGTGCTCGTACAGCGGGCGCAGCAGGCCGTCCGCGAAGGCCTTCACCGCGTCGTCGGCCAGCAGCGGCACCACGGAACCGGAGGCCAGCTGCTCATGGGCCACGTACACCCGCCCCCGCCGCCGGGCGACCGACAGCGCCTGTTCGGCCTGCTTGTAGGCCGCCGCCACGGCGATCGGGCCGACCGGCGCCGACACGCCGACGACCAGTTCGTCCTCGTCGCCGCCCAACTGCTCCCGGGCCGCCCCCGTCCGCGCGGCCTCCAGGCCCGCCGCGAAGTCCGCGCAGGCCGCCAGAACCGCGCCCTCGTCGGCCGCGAGCGCCATCAGCCGCTCCCCGTCGGGTACGACCAGCAGGGCCTCCCCCGCCCGCGCGGCGGCGGACTCCGCGGCCTCGGCGAGCGCGGCCAGCGGATCGGCGCCGACGGCGTCGGTCCCGGTTCTGACCGTCTCCAGGTGCGCGTGGGAGTCGACGCTCATCCGGACGGCCGGGGCCGACTCGGCGACGATCATCCGGAACGGGGCGTCCAGGAGCCCTCCGTACAGGTCCCCGGCCACGGCTCGCGCGTGGTCCGGCTCCCCGGCGAGCAGCATCCGCAGTACCGCCACCCCGATCCGCTGCTCGGCGGCGCGCAGCGAACGGGACCGCTCGGTGGTGAGCGTCAGCAGGGCGATCGCCGAATGGACCGCGTACCGCTCGGCCGTGCCGAGTGCCGACGCCGTCCCCACCGCCAGCGCGGCCCGCGGCCGGCGTCCCGTGCCGAGCGAGTGCAGCTCGACCCGGTCCTCGTTGTCCGGGCCGCCGACCACCGAGGACGCCGGGGCCGGCCGTTCCCGCAGCCGTTCCACGTCCGCCGTGAGCCGCGCGGCCCGCCGCCCCGCCCACTCCGGCGCGGTCGCGACGACGGCACCGGAGGCGTCGTACAGCGCGGCCCAGCCGTCGACCTGTCCGGCGAGCGCGGCGAGCAGTCCCTCCGGGCCTTCGGCGAGCGCCTGCCTGGTCAGTTCCCGCTGGGCGGCGAAGCCGGCCGTGACCGCCCGGTACTGGTCGGCCGCGATCGCGGCCGACACGGCCTTGCTGATGGCGAGAAACGGCGTGCGGCGCGGCACCTCCAGCAGCGGCAGCCCTTCTTGTTCCGCCGCGTCGATGAGCGCCTTCGGGATCTCCTCGTAGTTGACCCCGACCGCGAAGCCGAGTCCGACGACCCCGGCACCCACCAGCCGCTTCACATACCGCCGCATCGCCTCCGGGTCCTCCGCGTCCAGCTTCAGCGCGGTGATCAGCAGCAGCTCGCCGCCCTCCATGTACGGCACGGGATCGGCGAGCTCGCTGACGTGCGCCCAGCGGACGGGCACGTCCAGCCGGTCCTCGCCCGCGCGCACGGTCAGCTTGAGCGCGGAGTGGTGGACGAGCGAGGCGAGGGTCGGGGGCATGGGGCCTTCAGGTCTGTGTGGGCAGCGTGATCCCTGTGATCACTTGGCCGCCGTGTATGAACAGACTATGCCGATTCCGCCGAACCGTACGATCCGGTTTCAGCCCCTGAGGTCCACCAGCAGCGGCGGCGCGTGCTCCCCCTTCACGTTCGTCAGGGACAGCACCGCGTGGCCCGGCGGCACCCCGTGCGCCAGCTCCGACGCCGACCAGCGCTCCCGCTCCACCTGACGCACGGTCACCGCGCGCTGCGTGGGCGCCTTTCCGGTGATCACCCGGCGCAGTATGTGCAGGGCCTTGCCGGCCGGGGTCTCGGCGATGATCTGCCGGTCGGTGACGTCCCGCGCCTCGATCCACTCCTTGCCCCACACCTCGGCGAAGTCCTGCCCGTCCCACGGGGTGAGCCCGGACAGCGCCATCCGGCAGCCGACGGCACCCAGCAGCGGACCACGCAGGGGCCTGGCCACGTCGTCGAGGGTGCGCAGAGTCAGCACGACGCCGGCGTTCCCCGACCGCAGCCGCTGGATGCCGCGCACCGCCTCCGGGGTGACGACGCCCGTCGCGTCGTCCAGCACCAGACAGGCGAACAGCGACCGGTCCTCCCGTACCGCCACGCTGGCCGTGAACTGCGCGAGCACCAGCCGCGCCAGCATCCGCGAGGCGTCCGCGTGTCCGCGCTCGGGCAGGTCGATCCGCACCCGGACCGGGTGGTCGAGGGCCTTGAGGGAGAACGGCTTGGACTGACCGGAGGTGTCGAAGAAGCCGGCGAAGGCGGGCCGGTCCAGCAGCGCCACCCGGTCCGCGAGCACCGCCGCCACATCGCCCGGATGCCCCGACTGCCGCTCCCGCGCGTCGAGTTCACGGATCAGCGACTCCTGCCCGGAGCCCTCCAACGCGCTGCGCAGCTCCCGCAGCGGCTCGGGCGCGCCGTCGAGCAGCCGGCGCAGCTCGGGTACGGAGGGGAAGCGGCCGTGGACCGCCCGGAACGGTCCGAGCAGCTGGGCGAGCACGGTCGTGGAGCGCCGGCTGTCGCTGCCCGGGTGCGGATCGGCGAGGTCCCCGACCAGCGCCTCGGCGAGCACGGCCGCCGCCTCGTCGGGATCGGCGCTCCCGCCGTACAGGTCCAGGTCGTACTCCGACTCCGGGTTCCCGATCCGTACGACTACGTCGAAGGCGTCGGCCGGTCCGAGCCCCGCGCCCGCCGCGCCGACCACGACGACCGCGGCCCGTCCGGCCAGCGCGTGCAGGCACAGCGACTCGGCGAGCGGGCGCACCACGGTACCGGTCTTGCCGGAGCCGGCCGGGCCCACGGCGAGCAGGGAGGTGCCGAGCAGTTCGGTGCCGAGGCCGAGCCCGGCGCCGCGGTAGGCGTAGGGGTTGCGGGGGTCGTCGGCGGTGGTGCCCAGCCGTACCTGGCCGGTGAGCAGGTCGTGGCGGGCGATCCGGGTGGACAGGTCGCGCTCGCCGGAGGGGTGCAGACAGGCGGCGGCGCCGTCCTTGAGCACGGCACCGGTGAACGTGGCGAGGTTGAACCGGCCGCTGCGCACGCCCTGCCAGGCCCGGACGATCCGTGCGTGATCGACGTCCCGCATCCTCCCGGCACGCGCCTCGGCGGCGAGCCGCTCGGCGGCGTCGACGGCTCCGGCGGCACGCAGTTGCGGCCACTCGGCGGGGTCGTGGTCGGGGGCGGGCGGACGCTCGGTACGGGGTGCGGTCTTGCCGCGCCAGGCGGGCGGGCCGTAGCGGCGCCAGATCTCGCTCCAGCGGCCGAGCCTGCCGACGGCCAGCATGATGATCAGGGCGATCAGCACGTAATAGGCGTAGACGACCACCACCGAGGCGAAGCTGTGCGGTTCGGCCCACGAGTCCGGGATCATCGCGTAGAGCGGCAGCAGCCACCAGCCGCCGAGGTAGCCGTTCCACAGCAGCGACCAGACGAGCCAGCCGACGAGGAAGGCGATCAGCGCACCGCTGATCAGCTGGCGGGCGGGGATGAGCTCCGGTTCCTCCTGCGCGCGGGGCTTGTGCCCCAGCCGCCACACCCCGGGCAGCGCCTCCGGGCGCGGCGCCCTGAGCCATGCCAGGAACCCCGAGCTGTCAGGTTGCGGCGGAACCGGCGGCGCCGTGGGCATCGGCGGCACCGCGGAGCGTGCCCGCGGCACAGGATTCGCATGCGTCTCCCGCGCGTCCCGCGTCCCGTCGCTGTCCATCGCCCTCGCTCCCTGACCAGCCGCTTCCATCCACCTTCAGCGGTCAATCTAACGCCCTCACCAAGGGAGTTCACCGATTGCGCGGCCGAGCGGGCCCGGGTGCTCCCGGATGCGCCATGTCCACCGCGGACAACCCGATCCGCCGACAACGCCCACATGGAGCATGCCCACCCCCCGCTCCCCGTCCTAGCCTGCGAGAAAAGAAGGCAAGAAACCGCAATTCCCCCCAGGAGCCCCTCATGAGCGACCTTCCGCAGGAGCGCCGCGTCGTCACCGCCATCCCCGGCCCGAAGTCGCAGGAGCTGCAGGCCCGCCGTACCGCCGCGGTCGCGCAGGGCGTGGGCTCCGTGCTGCCCGTGTTCACCGCGCGCGCGGGCGGCGGGATCATCGAGGACGTCGACGGCAACCGGCTGATCGACTTCGGTTCCGGCATCGCCGTGACGTCCGTCGGCGCGTCCGCCGAGGCCGTCGTACGCCGGGCCTCCGCCCAGCTCGCCGACTTCACCCACACCTGTTTCATGGTCACCCCGTACGAGGGCTACGTGGAGGTCGCCGAGGCCCTCGCCGAACTCACCCCGGGTGACCACGCGAAGAAGTCGGCGCTGTTCAACTCCGGCGCCGAGGCCGTCGAGAACGCCGTGAAGATCGCGCGGGCCTACACCAAGCGGCAGGCCGTGGTGGTCTTCGACCACGGGTACCACGGGCGGACCAACCTGACGATGGCGCTCACCGCCAAGAACATGCCGTACAAGCACGGCTTCGGGCCGTTCGCGCCCGAGGTCTACCGGGTGCCCGTGGCCTACGGCTACCGCTGGCCGACCGGTCCGGAGAACGCGGGTCCGGAGGCCGCCGCGCAGGCCATCGACCAGATCAGCAAGCAGGTCGGCCCGGACAACGTGGCCGCGATCATCATCGAGCCGGTGCTCGGCGAGGGCGGCTTCATCGAGCCGGCGAAGGGCTTCCTGCCGGCGATCC
The DNA here is from genome assembly GCF_040630525.1 of Streptomyces sp. NPDC005799. NCBI lineage: Bacteria > Bacillati > Actinomycetota > Actinomycetes > Kitasatosporales > Streptomycetaceae > Streptomyces > Streptomyces sp. NPDC005799. The sequence goes on along the minus strand of NZ_JBEXXQ010000009.1, from coordinate 150,259 downwards.
GCAAGTTCGCCTCGGACAACGGCATCGTCTTCGTCGCCGACGAGATCCAGTCCGGCTTCTGCCGCACCGGCCAGTGGTTCGCGTGCGAGGACGAGGGGATCGTCCCGGACCTGATCACCACCGCCAAGGGCATCGCGGGCGGGCTCCCGCTCGCCGCCGTCACCGGTCGTGCCGAGATCATGGACGCCGCGCACGCGGGCGGGCTGGGCGGTACGTACGGCGGCAACCCCGTCGCCTGCGCCGGTGCGCTGGGCGCCATCGAGACCATGAAGGAGCTCGACCTCAACGCCCGGGCGAAGACCATCGAGTCGATCATGAAGCCCCGGCTGACCGCCATGGCCGACAAGTTCGACGTGATCGGCGACGTCCGCGGCCGCGGCGCCATGATCGCCGTCGAGCTGGTCAAGGACCGTACGACCAAGGAGCCGAACCCGGAGGCGACCGCCGCGCTGGCCAAGGCCTGCCACCAGGAGGGCCTGCTGGTCCTGACCTGTGGCACCTACGGAAACGTCCTCCGCTTCCTGCCCCCGCTGGTCATCGGCGAGGACCTGCTCGGCGAGGGTCTCGACATCATCGAGCAGGCCCTCGCACGGATCTGAGACACAGGGAATCCGCAGCTCACGCACAGGAAACCGGTCTCTCGCGCCCCAGCAGTCCCAGCCCTTTCGAGCGCCGGGACTGCGTGGCTGGGGCGGCGAGCGGCAGGCCGTGTGAAGAACGTGTGCGAGGTGTCTGTCGGGACTCGATTCCGCCTGTCTTCGGCCACCGGACTGCCGTAGGTTCTACCCAGATGAGAGATACACCCCGCCCACAGGGGACTGTGGGCGATTTCAGGCCGTGGCCTCCCCAGCTACGACCTGGTCGTGCCCTCGCGCACACACCCGGAGCCTCCGGTTCCGGATCTCCTCACCGATCGGACAGTCGCCCGCCCCAAACCCCCCGGGGTGGGCGTCCATCCGGTCAGATCGGCCGCCTCGGAACGACCCCCCCTGTTCCGGGGCGGCCGGCCTCCTTCTTCCTCCTTTTCCTCGGGCTTCCCGCCCTGCTCTTCACGCTGATCACCTGGCAGGTCGCGGCCGGCGGCCTGCTGGTGCGCGTGGACAAGCGGCTCAGCCACGCGCTCGTGGACCCGCGGCGCTTCTACGAGGTCCTCGCCGACCTGGGCAACATCGGTGTCGCCGTCCCCGTGCTCGCCGTCGCCATCGGGTACGTCGCCTGGCGCGGGCGCGCCACCGGTACAGACCGCTGGTGGCTGCCGCCCCTCGCCGCGGCCGTCCTGATGGCACTGGTCCCGGCCCTGGTCGTCTCGCTGAAGGTGCTGATCGACCGTCCGGGCCCGCCGGTCACGGGCCCGGGCACCGGCTACTACCCGTCCGGCCACACCGCCACCGCCTCCGTCGCGTACGGCGCGGCGGTCCTGCTCCTCCTCCCCGGGCTCCGTGCGATGTACGCCCGGCGGGGACTGGTCGTCGCCTGCGCGGTGGTGAATCTCGCCGTCGGCTACGGCCTCGTGCGGCGCGGCTACCACTGGCCACTGGACGTCGTGGCCAGCTGGTGCCTGTGCGCGCCGCTGCTGACGGGCTTCTGGATGCTCGTCAGCCGAAATAGCCGTCGAACGTCTTCTGGAACTCCCCGTTCGAGTAGCGGTCCCAGTTGATCGACCAGGTCATCAGGCCGCGCAGCGCGGGCCAGGTGCCATGGGTGGGGTACGAGCCGCAGTTCGCCTTCCTGGTCAGGCAGTCGAGGGTCTTCACGACCTCGGCGGGGGCCACGTAACCGTTGCCCGCGTTCGTCGAGGCGGGCATGCCGATGGCCACCTGGTCGGGGCGCAGCGGCGGGAAGACGTTGGCCGGGTCGCCCGCGACCGGGAAGCCGGTGAGCAGCATGTCGGTCATGGCGATGTGGAAGTCGGCGCCGCCCATCGAGTGGTACTGGTTGTCCAGCCCCATGATCGGGCCCGAGTTGTAGTCCTGGACGTGCAGCAGGGTCAGGTCGTCGCGCAGGGCGTGGATGACCGGGAGGTAGGCGCCGCACCGGGGGTCCTGGCCGCCCCACTTGCCGGTGCCGTAGTACTGGTAGCCCAGCTGCACGAAGAAGGTCTCCGGGGCCATGGTGAGCACGAACCTGCTGCCGTACTTCGCCTTCAGGGTCTTCAGCGCCGAGATCAGGTTGACGATCACCGGGGTGGTCGGGTGCTTGAAGTCCGTGTCGTCGGCGTTGAGCGAGAGGGAGTGGCCCTCGAAGTCGATGTCCAGACCGTCGAGTCCGTAGGTGTCGATGATGTTCGAGACCGAGGAGACGAAGGCGTCACGGGCCGCGGTGGTGGTCAGCTGGACCTGGCCGTTCTGGCCGCCGACCGAGATCAGCACCTTCTTGCCGGCCGCCTGCTTGGCCTTGATCGCCGCCTTGAACTCGGCGTCGGACTCGACGTTCGGGCACTCGGCGACCGGGCAGCGGGTGAAGCGGATGTCGCCGGAGGTGGCGGAGGTCGGCTCGCCGAAGGCCAGGTCGATGACGTCCCAGCTCGCCGGGACGTCGGCCAGACGGGTGTAGCCGGAGCCGTTGGCGAAGCTCGCGTGGAGGTAGCCCACCAGGGCGTGGGCGGGCAGGTCCGGCGTGCCGCCGGTTGAGCCGGTCGTGGTCGTGGCCGTAACGGCGGCCGACTTCGCGGACTCGCCGGCGTCGTTCACGGCGGTGACCTGGAAGCTGTAGGCGGTGGACGGGGACAGACCGGAGACGGTGGCCGAAGTGCCGCTCGCTGTCTGGACCTTGGCGCCGTCGCGGTAGACGGCGTAGCTCGTCGCGCCGGTGACGGCGGACCAGGACAGGGCGACCGACGAAGACGTGACGGCGCCGGCCGTGAGGCCGGTGGGGGCGGCCGGGGGCTGTCCGGTGGAGGCGCCGCCCGGGCCGACGAGCGAGATGTCGTCGGCGTAGTAGGCGCCGGTGCCGTACCAGCCGTGGGTGTAGATCGTGACCTTGGTGGTGGCCGCGCTGGTGGTGAGGGTGGTGGTCAGCTTCTGCCAGTCGGCGGCAGTCGGCGTCCAGGTGGAGACGTCGGTGGTGCCGGTGCCGGACGCGCCGAGGTAGACGTAGGAACCGCGGACGTAACCGCTCAGTGTGTAGGTGGAGTTGGGCTGGACGCTCACCGTCTGCGCGCACTGGGCGTTGTCGCTGCCGGCCGGGGTCGCCCGCAGTGCCGCGTTTCCGCTGTGCACGGGTGTGCCGACCGTCGTGCCCGCGCTGCAACTCCAGTTGTCGAGGCCGGACTCGAAGCCGCCGTTCCGCGCCAGGTCCGCGTCGGCCGCACGGGCGGCCGACGAGAGCGCGGTGAGGCCCCTACGACGCCGCAGACGACCAACAACCTCGGGCCCCACGGCGCTCAGTCGTCCTCGGCCAGGCCCGCGGCAGCTTCGTGCATCGCCAGTTCCAGCAGCGCCGGGTCCGTGAGGGTGCCCGAGCCGTCCGGCGGCACCAGCCAGCGGACGCCGCCGGTGGAGCGGCCCGGGTACGGCACCACGATCCAGGTGCCGGCGCCCACCGTACGGATGCCGGTGCCCAGCCAGCGGGCGGCGGTTCCGGGCGGCACGAAGAAGCCCATGCGCGCGTCCCCGAAGTCGACCAGCACCGGGCCGAGCTGGTCGAGGATGCGGGTGAGGACGTCGAGCGTGGGATAGCCGAGCTCGCCCGGCAGGATCAGCACGTCCCAGGCCTTGCCGGCGGGCAGCAGCGCGACCCCGAGGGGGTTGCGCTCCCACTCCCAACGGCAGGCCTCGGGATCCGGAGCAACGGATGCCAGCCACTCGACCGCCGTCTTCGCCCCAGTCATGAGAAGACCTCCCTCTCTCCTGGACGCTGGTCGCGTCACGGGAGAGAGGGAGGTCTCCTGGTCTGCATTACGCGGGTTTCGTTCACTCTTCGGAGTGAACCGGGTCACATGTGAACGGCTAGCTGTCGAAACCGAGTCCGAGTCTGTCCATCGTGCGCAGCCACAGGTTGCGGTGGCCGGCGTGGGAGTCGGCCCGGGCGAGGGACCACTTGGTGAGGGCGATGCCGGTCCAGGCGAAGGGCTCGGGCGGGAAGGGGAGCGGCTTCTTGCGGACCATCTCCAGCGAGGTGCGCTCCGTGGCCTCCCCCGCCAGCAGGTCGAGCATGACCTCGGCGCCGAAGCGGGTGGCGCCGACGCCCAGGCCCGTGTAGCCGGCCGCGTACGACACCCGGCCCTGGTGCGCGGTGCCGAAGAACGCGGAGAAGCGGGAGCAGGTGTCGATCGCGCCGCCCCACGCGTGCGTGAAGCGGACGCCCTCCAGCTGCGGGAAGCAGGTGAAGAAGTGCCCGGCGAGCTTGGCGTAGGTCTCCGGACGGTCGTCGTACTCGGCGCGCACCCGGCCGCCGTAGTGGTGGACCGCGTCGTAACCGCCCCACAGGATGCGGTTGTCGGCGGAGAGACGGAAGTAGTGGAACTGGTTCGCCGAGTCGCCGAGACCCTGGCGGTTCTTCCAGCCGACGGAGGCCAGCTGGTCGGCGGTCAGCGGCTCGGTCATCAGGGCGTAGTCGTAGACCGGGACGGTGTACGCCCGCACCCGCCTGAGCAGGTTGGGGAAGATATTGGTGCCGAGCGCGACCTTGCGGGCGTGCACCGAGCCGTACGGCGTGCGTACGGACATCCCCGCGCCGTACGGCTTCAGGGTGAGGGCCGGGGTGTGCTCGTGGATACGGACGCCGAGGCGGAGGCAGGCACGCTTGAGGCCCCAGGCCAGCTTGGCGGGGTGCAGCATGGCGACACCCCTGCGGTCCCACAGGCCCGCCTGGAAGGTCGGTGAGTCGACCTGTTCCCGGACCGCGTCGGCGTCCAGGAACTCGACGCCCTCGGCGAGCCCCTGGCGCTCCATCTCCTCGTACCAGTCCCGCAGTTCCCAGGCCTGGTAGGTCTCGGTGGCCACGTCGATCTCACCGGTGCGCTCGAAGTCGCAGTCCAGACCGTGGCGGGCGACCGCCTTCTCGATCTCGTCGAGGTTGCGGGCGCCGAGTTCCTGGAGCTTGTGGATCTCGTCCGGCCAGCGGGTCAGGCCGTTGGGCAGGCCGTGGGTGAGAGAGGCGGCGCAGAAGCCGCCGTTGCGCCCGGAGGCGGCCCAGCCCGCCTCCCGGCCTTCCAGCAGGACGACATCCCGTGCGGGGTCGCGCTCCTTGGCGATCAGCGCGGTCCACAGTCCGCTGTAGCCACCACCGACGACCAGCAGATCGCAGGTCTCGGTGCCGGTGAGCGCGGGCTCGGGGTGGGGCTTGCCGGGGTCTTCCAGCCAGTACGGGACCGGCTGCGCGTCGGAAAGAGATGTCGTCCAGCGGTTCATGGCGCCTGGGGCCATGATGTCAACTCCCTACAGGGCTTATGCCTTTTGCTTGTTCCTACGATTACCGATCACCATGGACGTCAGGACCAGCAGTACGGCGACCAGGAACATGGTCGTGCCGATGACGTTGATCTGAACGGGCGTTCCGCGCTGTGCCGAACCCCAGACGAACATGGGGAAGGTGACGGTCGAGCCCGCGTTGAAGTTGGTGATGATGAAATCGTCGAAGGAGAGCGCGAAGGACAGCAGCGCGCCCGCGGCGATTCCCGGTGCCGCGATCGGCAGGGTGACCCTCAGGAAGGTCTGCGCCGGGCTGGCGTACAGGTCCCGCGCGGCCTCCTCGAGGCGCGGGTCCATCGACATCACGCGCGCCTTGACGGCGACGACGACGAAGCTGAGGCAGAACATGATGTGGGCGATCAGGATCGTCCAGAAGCCCAGCTGGGCACCCAGGTTGAGGAACAGGGTGAGCAGCGAGGCCGCCATGACGACTTCGGGCATCGCCATCGGCAGGAAGATCAGCGAGTTCACGGCGCCCCGCGCGCGGAAGCGGTAGCGGACCAGCGCGAAGGCGATCATCGTGCCGAGGATCGTCGCGCCGATGGTCGCGAGCGTGGCGATCTGCAGGCTGATGGAGAGCGAGCCGCACATGTCGGCGACTCCGCAGGGCTGTTTCCAGGCGTCCAGGGAGAACTGCTGCCACTCGTAGTTGAAGCGCCCCTTCGGTTTGTTGAAGGAGAACACCGTCACGATGACGTTGGGGAGCAGGAGATATCCGAGGGTGATCAGCCCCGCGATGACGACGAGATGGCGCTTGAGCCAGTTGACGAAGGCCATTTAAACCAGATCCTCCGTCCCGGACCTGCGGATGTAGAAGGTGACCATGATGAGGATCGCGGCCATGAGGATGAAGGAAAGGGCGGCGGCCGTCGGATAGTCGAGAATTCTCAGGAACTGCGTCTGGATGACGTTTCCGACCATCCGGGTGTCCGTCGAACCGAGCAGGTCCGCGTTGACGTAGTCGCCGGCCGCCGGGATGAAGGTCAGCAGCGTGCCGGAGACCACGCCCGGCATCGACAGCGGGAAGGTCACCTTGCGGAAGGTGGTGAACGGCTTCGCGTACAGGTCGCCCGCCGCCTCGTGCAGCCGCCCGTCGATGCGCTCCAGCGAGGTGTACAGCGGCAGGATCATGAACGGCAGGAAGTTGTAGGTCAGTCCGCACACGACCGCGAGCGGTGTGGCCAGCACCCGGTCACCGGCCGTCCAGCCCAGCCAGTCGGTCAGGCTCAGGATGTGCAGCGAGTTGAGGGTGTGCACGACCGGGCCGTTGTCGGCGAGGATCGTCTTCCAGGCCAGGGTGCGGATCAGGAAGCTGGTGAAGAACGGTGCGATCACCAGGATCATGATCAGGTTCCGCCAGCGTCCCGCCCGGAACGCGATCAGGTAGGCCAGCGGATACCCGAGCAGCAGACACAGCACGGTCGCCGCGGTGGCGTAGAGGACCGAGCGCAGGAACTGCGGCCAGTACTCGGACAGGGCGTCCCAGTAGGTGGCGAAGTGCCAGGTGACCTTGTAGCCCTCCTCCAGGGAGCCCGTCTGCACGGACGTGGAGGCCTGGTAGATCATCGGCAGCGCGAAGAAGATGATCAGCCAGAGGATGCCGGGCAGCAGCAGCCAGTACGGCACCAGGCGGCCCCGCTTGCGCGGGGGCTTCTTCTCGGGGGCCGGCGGCAGGGGCGGCGCCTCGGTGACGGCGGCCATCAGGCAGCCTCCTCCTCGACCTCGGCGACACCCGCGTCGATGTCCTGGGCCGCGTCGAGGCCGAAGGTGTGGGCCGGGTTCCAGTGCAGGACGACCTCGGCGCCGGGCACCAGCCGGGCGTCGCGGTCGATGTTCTGCGCGTAGACCTCGAACTCGGGGCAGACGGGGCTGTCGATGACGTACTGGGTGGAGACGCCGATGAAGGAGGAGTCGGCGATCCTTCCGGTGATGCGGTTGCGGCCCTCGGCGATCTCGCCCGCGTCGTCGGCGTGGGTGAGGGAGATCTTCTCGGGGCGCACACCGACCAGGACCTTGCCGCCGGTCGTGGTGGGCGCCGAACAACGCGCCTCGGGCAGCACGAGCTTGCCGCCGCCCGCCCTGAGCACGATGTCGTCGCCGCTCTTGGTGTCGACCTCGGCCTCGATGAGGTTCGAGGTACCGAGGAAGTTGGCGACGAACGTGGTCTGCGGGTTCTCGTACAGGTCGGTCGGGGAGCCGAGCTGCTCCACACGGCCCGCGTTCATCACGGCGACCGTGTCGGCCATGGTCATGGCCTCCTCCTGGTCGTGCGTGACATGGATGAAGGTGATGCCGACCTCGGTCTGGATGCGCTTGAGCTCCAGCTGCATCTGGCGGCGCAGCTTGAGGTCGAGGGCGCCGAGGGGCTCGTCGAGCAGGAGCACCTTGGGGTGGTTGATCAGGGCGCGGGCGACGGCGACGCGCTGCTGCTGGCCGCCGGAGAGCTGGTGCGGTTTCTTGCGGGCCTGCTCGCCGAGCTGGACCAGCTCCAGCATGTCCTCGACCTGCTTCTTCACGCTCTTGATGCCGCGCCGGCGCAGACCGAAGGCGACGTTCTCGAAGATGTCGAGGTGCGGGAAGAGGGCGTACGACTGGAAGACGGTGTTCACCGGCCGCTTGTAGGGCGGGAGCTGGGTGACCTCCTGCTCGCCGAGGTGGACGGTGCCGCTGGTGGGGTCCTCCAGGCCGGCGATCATGCGCAGGGTGGTGGTCTTGCCGCAGCCGGAGGCGCCGAGCAGGGCGAAGAAGGAGCCCTGCGGCACGGTCAGTTCGAGCGGGTGCACCGCGGTGAAACCGTTGTCGTACGTCTTGCTGATACCGGAGAGGCGGACATCGCCGCTGGTGTCCTTGGTCATCTTCGTCACGCCCCTGTGAGCTTCGCGAACTTCTGCTGGTAGGCCGTCTCTTCCTTCGAGCTCAGGGCACGGAAGGCGTGGGACTTGGCCTGCATGGCCCGGTCGGGGACGATCAACGGGTTGCTCGCCGCCGACTTGTCGATCTTGGCAAGGTAGGGCACCACTCCCGCGACGGGGCTGACGTAGTTGACGTAGGCGGCGAGCTCGGCGGCCGGTTCGGGCTCGTAGTAGTAGTCGATGAGCCGCTCGGCGTTCGTCTTGTGACGGGCCTTGTTGGGGATCATCATGTTGTCCGTCGAGGTCATGTAACCGCTGTCGGGGATGACGTACCCGACGTGCGGGTTGTCCGCCTGCAGCTGGACGATGTCGCCGCCCCAGGCCACGCACGCGGCGAAGTCGCCCTTGGTGAGGTCGGACGTGTAGTCGTTGCCGGTGAAGCGGCGGATCTGGCCCTTGTCGACGGCCTTCTGGAGGCGGGCGATGACGGCGTCGTAGTCGTCGTCGGTGAACTTCGCCGGGTCCTTGCCCATGTCCAGCATGGTCATGCCGACGGTGTCACGCATCTCGGTCAGGAGACCGACCCGGCCCTTGAGCTTGGGGTTGTCGAGCAGGTCGGAGACCGACTTCACCTCGACACCGTCGAGCGCCTTCTTGTTGTACGCGATGACGGTCGAGATGCCCTGCCACACGTACGAGTAGGCGCGGCCCGGGTCCCAGTCGGGGCTGCGGAACTGGTCCGAGAGGTTGGCGAAGGCGTGCGGCAGGTTCGACGCGTCCAGTTTCTGCACGTAGCCGAGCCGGATCATGCGGGCCGCCAGCCAGTCGGTGAGGACGATCAGGTCACGGCCGGTGTCCTGCCCGGCGGCGAGCTGCGGCTGGATCTTGCCGAAGAACTCGTCGTTGTCGTTGATGTCCTCGGTGTACTTGACCGTGATGCCGGTCCGCCTGCGGAACGCGTCCAGCGTCGGATGGTGCTTCCCGCTGTCGTCGACGTCGATGTACTCGGGCCAGTTGGAGAAGTTGACCTCCTTCTCCTTGGCCGAGTGGTCGTCCGCGGAGACACCGCCGCTCGTCTTGCCGGCCGCGGGGATGCCGCAGGCGCTCAGCGCGCCGAGGCCGCCGACGGTGAGCGCGCCGCCCGCGGAGGCGCGCAACAGGGACCGGCGGGTCATCGCCGCCCGGCCGTTGCGAAGGCTGCGCCGCATCGCGGCCGCCACGGCCGGTGACAGGCGGTCGGGCTCGTACTGCTCCATGCGCTGCTGCCCTTTCGGGAGTCGCGGCCGCGGGTCGGGCGGCCTGCTCTACTGCTGTCGGTCCCCGAAGATCGTGCGGTGCCAGTCCTTGCGGGCCACCGCCGTGTTGTCGAACATGACGTGTTTGATCTGGGTGTACTCCTCGAACGAGTACGCGGACATGTCCTTGCCGAAGCCGGACGCCTTGTACCCGCCGTGCGGCATCTCGCTGATGATCGGAATGTGGTCGTTGACCCACACACAGCCCGCCTTGATCTCGCGGGTCGCGCGGTTCGCCCGGTAGACGTCCCGGCTCCAGGCCGAGGCGGCGAGACCGTACGGCGTGTCGTTGGCGAGTCCGATGCCTTCATCGTCGCTGTCGAACGGCAGGACCACCAACACCGGGCCGAAGATCTCGGACTGGACGATCTCGCTGTCCTGGGCGGCGTCGGCGACCAGGGTCGGGCGGTAGTAGGCGCCGTTCTTCAGCTCCCCCTGCGGAGCCTCGCCGCCGGTGACCACGCGCGCGTAGGAGCGCGCCCGATCGACGAAACCGGCGACGCGGTCGCGCTGGACGTGCGAGATCAGCGGCCCGAGGTCGGTGCCCGGTGCGAACGGGTCGCCGAGACGGACGGTCTCCATGAGGGCGGCCGTCCGTTCCACGAACGCCTCGTAGAGGGGCCGCTGCACGTACGCGCGCGTGGCGGCCGTGCAGTCCTGCCCGGTGTTGATGAGCGCACCCGCGACCGCCCCGTTGACGGCCGCCTCCAGGTCGGCATCGTCGAAGACGACGAAGGGGGCCTTGCCGCCGAGCTCCAGGTGCAGGCGCTTGACGGTCGCGGTGGCGATCTCGGCGACGCGCTTGCCGACGGCGGTGGAGCCGGTGAAGGAGGTCATCGCCACGTCGGGGTGACCGACCAGGCGTTCGCCGGCCTCCTTGCCGGTCCCGGTGACAATGTTGACGACACCGTCCGGGATGCCGGCGTCGGTGGCGGCCTGGGCGAACAGCAGCGAGGTGAGCGGGGTCAGCTCGGCGGGCTTCAGCACGATGGTGTTGCCCGCGGCGATCGCCGGGAGGATCTTCCAGGCGGCCATCTGGAGGGGGTAGTTCCAGGGCGCGATGGAGCCGACGACGCCGATCGGTTCGCGGCGGACGTACGAGGTGTGGTCGCCGGAGTACTCGCCGGCCGACTGTCCCTGCAGATGCCGGGCGGCGCCCGCGAAGAAGGCGGTGTTGTCGATGGTGCCCGGCACGTCGAACTCGCGGGTCAGCTTCAGCGGCTTGCCGCACTGCAGTGCCTCGGCGCGCGCGAACTCCTCGGCACGGTCGGCGATCACGGCGGCGAAACGGTGCAGGGCGTCCGAGCGCTCGCCCGGGGTGGCACCCGCCCAGCCCGGGAAGGCCTCGCGGGCGGCGGCGACGGCCGCGTCCACGTCGTCCGGGCCGGCCAGCTCGTACGTGTAGACCTCCTCGCCGGTCGCCGGGTCGACGACGGCGTGCGTACGGCCGGACGTGCCCTTGGTCAGGCGTCCCGCGATGTACTGCGCGCCGTCCGCGAGGCGGTCCTGCGCGGGGAATCGTTCCGGGGTGGCGGTGCCCGGGTTCTGCATGTCGCTCTCCTCCGCCGTCGCCCCACGGGGAAAGGGGGCGGGTGGCGTAGCTCCAGCTCGATTTGAGTGCCGATCCTGACAGAGGGAATGGCCGTCGACAAGTGATTCCGTTGTTGCCTTTCGGTTACGCGACGGAATCTGTCGACCAGGTGTCGAGTGAGGGTGGAAAAGGGGGGACGGAGTGTCAGTGGTGGCTGCGAGACTCGAATGCATGGAGAGGATCACGGGGAGGATCGACTCGCGGGAGGCCCTGGTCAGGGAGGTCCGCGCGGGGGCGAAGATCAAGTACTTGCACTTCTGGGGGCATCGGCCGCGGGCGGACGGACAAGTCGGGGCGAGCTGTCTGAGCCAGTGGTGGCCGTCGCCGTTCACGGTGGACGGGGTCATCTACGCGACCGCCGAGCACTGGATGATGGCGCGCAAGGCGCGGCTGTTCGGGGACGCGGAGGCGGAGCGGCATGCCCTGGAGGCCGGGCATCCCTCGCAGGCCAAGAAGGCGGGGCGGCTGGTGCGGGGCTTCGACGAGGCGGTCTGGGAGCGCGAGCGCTTCGGGATCGTCGTCGAGGGCAGCGTCCACAAGTTCGCCGCGCACGCCGATCTACGCGGCTTTCTGCTGGGCACAGGTGATCGGGTGCTGGTGGAGGCGAGCCCCGTGGACCGCGTATGGGGCATCGGCCTCACGGCGGACGACGAGGCGGCGACGGATCCGGAGCGGTGGAGGGGGCCGAACCTGCTGGGCTTCGCGCTGATGGAGGCGCGGGGGAGGTTGCGGGAGGGGTGAGCCGGGGGCGGGGGAGCTTTCGGGAGGGCTGACCTGCCGCTGATTCGGCTGAGGTCCGGTGGTGGAGGCGCGGGCGGATCCGGGACGGCGAGCCGGGACTGGATCGGCGGTTCCCGTAGTGGAGGCGGGGCGGTTTCGGGAGGGTCGAGCAGGGCGGAACCTGAGGAACCTGCTGGGGCCGCGTTGATGGAGGCACGGAGGACGCCTGCGGGACAGACGGGCGGGGGCTGAGCGTGGCTGAGCGGGGGTTCGCCCGCGCTCAGCCCTGCGCCGTCAGTCGCGCGCCGCCGGTCCTGCGCCGCCGGTCGGGCGCCGTCAGTCCAGCGCCGCCAGACCTGCGCCGCCAGTCGGCCGCCGTCAGCCAGGCGCCGCCAGACCTGCGCCGTAAGCCGGGCGCCATCAGACTTGCGCCGTCAGTCCTGCACGGTCAGTCCTGCGCCGCCGGTCGGGGTCCGCCAGCCAGGCGCCGTCAGACCTGCGCCGTCAGTCGTGCGCCGCCAATCGTGCGCCGCCAGCCAGGCGCCGCCAGACCTGCGCCGTAAGCCGGGCGACTTCAATCCTGTCCCCTCAGCCCTGCACCGCCGGGCGGCCGCCGCCAGTCGAGCGCCGTCAGACCTGCGCCGCCAGACCTGCACGGTCAGTTCTGCGCCGCCAGTCCTGGGCCGTCCGACTGGCGCTGCCAGCTGTCGGACCTGCGCTGTCAGTCCTGGGTGAGGAGGGGTGCGGAGATGCTGGGGGCGGAGTTGTAGGACGGTTCGTCGTCCGTGCGGTTCTTCTCGTCGTTGATGGCGAGGACTATGCCGACGATCAGCAGGGCGATCGTGGCGAGGCCAAGGATGATGCCGATGATGCCGGTGATGAAGCCCGCCTGGGCCTGTCCGCGGTTGGTCGCCTCGCCACGGTCCGCGCGCCGCTTGCCCTTGATGCCGAAGACGACCGCGAGGACGCCGAGGATCAGGCCGACGATGCCGTAGAGGCAGAACAGGCAGCAGGACAGGATGCCCAGCACCATCGCCGCGGTGCCCATGCCGTTCTGCGGGGGCGCCTGCATACCGGGCCAGCCGTAGCCCTGTGGGTAGGCGGGGTAGCCGTACCCACCGCCCCCGGGCCCCTGCGGTCCGGCACCCGCGCCGGGCGCGACCGGCGGAGGCGGCACGGCGGACTCGGCCCAGCCGTTCGGGGCACCGGGGGTGCCGGCCGGGGCGTAGGAGGGGGCGCCGAAGCCGGGGGTACCCTGGGCGGGGGTTCCCTGACCGGAGGCGTCCTGGCCCGGGGCGGCGAAACCGGACCCCGGTGCGGGCTGGACCGGGGCGCCGAAACCGGAGGTGGACTGGCCGGGGGCGCCCTGGGCGGGCGGGCCGAAGCCGTCCGAGGGGAAGGACGTCACCGTGGCCTGATCGTGCACGGACGGCTGCCGGTCCTGCGGGGCGGGCTGCGTGCCGGGGGCTGACGAGGCGCCCTTGTCCAGCGAGGTCTTGCGCTCCGGCGGCGCCCACGGGTCCTGCTCGGCTCCCGCGCCCCCACCCGGCTGTGTCTGATCCGCCACGTCCCCGTCCCCCTCAGTCGATCGTCACGCCATGGTAAATGCTCATCCCACCTGGCTCACGGCCCGGTCACCGACCACCAACTCCCCACCGCGGCACCCCCCGAGCCAATGCCACGCCACCGCCCACGCCACCACCGCAAGCCGTCCCCGAGCCCCACCGGCTCCGCCCCCAGCACCCCCACCCACCCGTCACCCCCGGCCTACGATGATCTCGAGTCATCGATCAGCCGATCACCCGCGTCCCGTGCCGCAACGCCCGGGGCGCCGTTCCGGGGAGGAACCTTGTCCGAGCATCTTGTCGAGCCGGGTGTACCGCGTGATCTGCACGCCTTCATCGCCTCGCTGCCGAAGGCCGAACTGCACGTCCACCACGTCGGCTCCGCCTCCCCCCGGATCGTGTCGGAACTGGCGGCCCGGCACCCCGACTCCCGGGTGCCGAGCGACCCCGAGGCCCTGGCCGACTACTTCACGTTCACGGACTTCGCGCACTTCATCGAGGTGTATCTGTCCGTCGTCGACCTCATCCGCACCCCGGAGGACGTCCGGCTGCTGACGTACGAGGTGGCGCGTGACCTGGCCCGGCAGCGGGTGCGGTACGCCGAGCTGACGATCACGCCGTTCTCCTCGACCCGGCGCGGCATCGACGAGCGTGCCTTCATGGAGGCGATCGAGGACGCCCGCAAGGCCGCGGAGGCCGAGTTCGGGACCGTACTGCGGTGGTGCTTCGACATCCCCGGGGAGGCGGGCCTGGAGGCGGCCGAGGAGACCGCGCGGCTCGCCACCGACGACCGGCTGCGCCCGGAGGGCCTGGTCTCCTTCGGTCTCGGCGGCCCCGAGATCGGCGTACCGCGACCGCAGTTCAAGCCGTACTTCGACCGTGCCATCGCCGCCGGCCTGCACTCCGTGCCGCACGCGGGCGAGACCACCGGCCCGGAGACGGTCTGGGACGCGCTCACCCACCTGCGCGCCGAGCGCATCGGGCACGGCACCAGCTCCGCCCAGGACCAGAAGTTGCTCGCCCATCTCGCCGAGCACCGCATCGCCCTGGAGGTCTGCCCGACCTCCAACATCGCCACGCGCGCCGTCCGTACCCTCGACGAGCACCCGCTGGCGCAGTTCGTGAAGGCCGGCGTCCTGGTCACGATCAACTCCGACGACCCGCCGATGTTCGGCACCGACCTCGACAACGAGTACGCCGTCGCCGCCCGCCTGCTGGACCTCGACGAGCGGGGACTGGCCGACCTCGCCAAGAACGCGGTCGAGGCGTCCTTCCTGGACGAGGCCGGCAAGCGCCGTATCAAGGACGAGATCGACACGTACACGACGGACTGGCTCGCTCCCTGAGTCACCTCGCCTCCCCCGGTCCCGGTACGTCCCGACACAATGGGCGCATGCAGACGCTGACTGCCGTGGCCCATCGCGGCGACCCCTACCGCTTCCGTGAGAACACGATCGACTCGCTGCGTTCCGCGCTCGACCGGGGCGCGGACGCGGTCGAGATCGACGTACGGCTCACGAAGGACGGCGTGCCCGTGCTGCTGCACGACGAGACGCTGAAGCGGCTGTGGGAGCAGGACCGTCCGCTGCTCGCGCTGTCCGCGGCCGAGGTGCGCGGGCTGACGGCGGGAGCGGTGCCGACCCTCGCGGAGGCGCTCGCGGCGACCGGGGGCAGCCGGGTGATGCTGGACCTGCCGGGGACCCGGGAGGTGCGCGCCGCGCGGCGGGTCGTGGACGTCGTACGGGAGGCGGGCGCGGCCGACCGGGTCTACTACTGCGCCGACGCCGCCGCGATGCTCGCCGTGCGCGGCGCCGATCCGGCCGCGGAGATCGCCCTGACCTGCACCAGCCTGGCTCCCCCGCGTCCCGCCCTGCTGGACGCGATCAAGCCGCGCTGGCTCAACTACCGTTTCTCCCTGGTCGACCGCGACCTCGCGGCCCGCGTCCACCACGGCGGCCGTCTGCTGTCCGTGTGGACCCCGGACACCCGCCGTTCCATGCGCCGGCTGATCGATCTGGGCGTCGACTCGATCACCAGCAACCGCATCGACCTGCTGTGCGCGCTGCGGGACTACACGCGGGAGCGCTGAGGCACCGTCGCCGGGTCGGCCAGTCGTCTCGGCGTCGGCGTGCGTCCTCATGCCCGCACCTTCTCAGCCGGGCCCCTGCTGTTGGCGATGTCGCAGATCACGCCCCGGGGACGGTCCGGGCCGGCACCCCACTGTCGGTCCCCGTAGGGGAAGGCCCCGGCAACTCCCTTATCGGCTATGGCATTTGCTCCGGGTTCGGTCAGGGGCGCGGCCCCTCCCCGCCGGCGATCCGCGGGGCCTCGCCCGCGCCCAGGATGATCGACGACACTCACCCCAAGGCCCCCGGAGCAGCCGATGCGCGCCCGCACCCCGATCCTCGCCGCCTGTCTCGTCCTCGCCCTGTCCGCCGGCCCGCTCGCCGCGCCCGCCCTCGCCGTCACCTCGGCGAGCTCGGCGCACGCCGGCTCGGCACCCGACGCCGACGCCCTGCGGGCCGCGATCGCCGGACTCCCTGACACGGACGCGACCGCCGCCCTGGTCAGGGTCGGTGGTCGCGACGGCACCTGGCGCGGCAGCGCGGGCGTGCACGATCTGGCGAGCGGCCGGGCGGCGGACCCGGACGCCCGCTTCCGCGCCGGGTCCACGACGAAGGTCGTGACGGCGGCGGCCGTGCTGAGGCTCGCGGCGCAGGGCAGGGTCGATCTGGACAGGCCGGTCCAGCGGTATCTGCCGGGGCTGCTGACGTCCGCCTTCGAGCCGGTCACCGTACGGCAGTTGCTGAACCACACCAGCGGCATCCAGGCCGGGGACGGCTGGGGCGACTCCTTCGAGGCGCAGTACGCGCACCGCTTCGACACGCTCACAGCGCGGCAGGTGGTGGCGTCGGCGGTGGCGAAGGGACCGGAGTTCCGGCCGGGCACCCGGCAGGAGTACCTGAACGTCAACTACACGATCCTGGGGCTGCTGATCGAGAAGGTGACCGGGCACTCGTACGCCGAGGAGGCCACACGGCTCGTGCTGCGGCCGGCCGGGATGCGGGACACCTACTTCCCGGGCGCCGATCCCCGCATCCGCGGACCGCACAACCATGGCTACCAGGTGGGCCGACGGGCCGACGGCGGCACGGAGTTCGTCGACGTCACCGACTGGAACCAGGCGGACCGGCTGGCGGCCGGGGACATGATCTCGACCACCGCCGACCTGGAGCGGCTGATCACGGCACTGTTCCGGGGCCGGATCGTGCCCGGGCCGCAACTGGAGGAGATGTTCACGGTTCCTGCGGGCATCAAGGGCGCCAGTTACAGCGCGGGGCTCCAGCGGTTCGAGCACCGGGGTCGGGTGTACTGGCTGAAGTCGGGGGCGCGGTACGGCTACAGCGCGGTCGTGGCGGCGACCCGGGACCTGAGCCGTACCCTCGTCTACTCGGTCAACTCGACCGACGCCAAGGGGGAGTCGATGAACCCGGTCGCCGAACGCGTAGTGCTGGCCGCGCTCAGGTAGCGAGCGCGGAGGTGGAGCCGGGGTGCGGGGTGAGCGCTTCGAGGCGCTTGATCTTCCTGCGCAGTATGTACAGCGGGATCACCCCGAACACCCCGAAGGACATGTCGATCACCGACCACCAGAAGGGGATGCCCCGGATCGGCCCGCAGATCAGGGCGAGCGGGATGATGCCGGCGCAGGCGATCATCGCGAACTCGACGACCCAGATGTTGCGTACGGGGTCGCGGTAGGGCCCGTAGAAGGCGACGGCGATGACGAGGTGGGCGAAGGCCAGCCAGTCCGTGCCGTAGAGCAGGAACGGGTAGTCGGTGTCGGCGGTGTCGAGTCCGCGCCGGACGCGGGCGATCCAGTCCATGAGCGGGTCCGGCGTGGGCAGGGACCGCAACACGTCCTCGGTCCAGCGCAGTTCGTGCACCAGGGGGAAGGCCGTGGCGCCGCTGAGCACCAGGCAGACGACGAACAGGACCAGCCAGACGCGGATGCCCTTGAGCAGGGCGGCTCTGTCGCTCATGGCGGCAGCGTACGCCTGTAATTGAACGTGTTCAAAAACTAATCCGGTGAGGGCGAGGGCTTGGGCTTGGGTCAGCGGCCCTCCGCGGCGGAGGGCACGCTCGTCGGGGTCGCCCGGACGTCGGAGGGGGTCTTGGACGGGCGGGCCGAGGGGACTTGCGTGCGTGTACGGGCGGAGGGGGCGGTGGAGGGGCTGGTGCGCTCGCTGGTAGTGGGCGGCGTGCTCGGGACGAGGGTGCGCCGGCCCCGGCTGGGTACGGGGCTCTCGGGGGCCGGCGTCCGGGACGACGGCGGGGCGGAGGGGCTGCTGACCCGGGGCGGGGCCATCGGAACGGTCGGGGAGGACGGGGTGTCGGAGGCCGTCAGGCGCAGGGGCAGGATCACCAGAGCCGCCACTCCGCACGTCAGTGCCGCACCGGCGGCCGCGCGCAGAAGACGCCGCCGGGACGCACCTCGCCGGATCGCCTCGTAACGACCGGGGGGCGGGCCGAGGTACTCGGCCGGGGGGCGCAGAAGCACCGTCAGTTCGTCGTCTGGCCCGAGGTCCAGGTACTCGCCACCGGAGCCGAACTCCCGCCGCCCACCCAGGGAACCGCCCCCCGGTCCCCCGTCATACGCGGACGCGATACCCCGCCCGACACCCTCGGCCTCGAAACGCCACCCGGCTTCCCCGGCACCGGATTCCCGCGCGGGGTCCCCGGAACCGAAGCCCCGCCCGACACCGTCAGGAACGTGCCCCGGCCCGATGTCCGAGGCCCCGAGACCCCCCGCGCCGTCACCGGAACCGAGCGCACGCCCGGCGTCCTGCGAACCAAAGCCCCGCCCGGCGGCCGTGGAGGGGAAGCTCCGCCCGGTGTCCTCAAGACCCGAACCCGGCCCGGCATCACCAATACCTTGCCCCCCACCGGCGTCGCCGGCACCGAAGTCCCGCCCGGCACCCCCGGCACCGAGACCCCGGTCGCCGCCCTCAGGCTCCGTGCCCCACTCGGCGTCCCCGAAGCCGAAGCCCTCACCGACGCCCTCCGGCCCGGTGCCCCGCCCCGCGTCCCCGGGACCGCGCCCCCACCCGGCGCCCCCGGAGTCAAAGCCTTCACCGGCGTCCTCCGGCCCGGTGCCCGTCCCAGCGTCCCCGGGGTCGCGATCGCCGCGCCCGGGGGTCTCGCCGCCGGGGCCCTGTCCGGTGTTCTCGGGGGCGCGGTCTGCGGGCTCGGTCTCGTGGTCGAAGTCCGGGCCCTCGTCAGAGTGTGTGGTCAACGCTTCTCCTCAGGTGGGCGCGGAGCAGTTCACGGGCGGCGTGCAGGTCGGCCTTGACGGTTCCCTCCTTGCGTCCGGTCAGCACGGACACCTCCCGGATCGGCATGTCAGCGTAGTAGTGCAGCAGGATCGGGACGCGCAGGCGTTCGGGCAGGGCCTGTACGAGCAGCCGCACCGAGGGGTCCGCCTGCTCGGTCGGCGGGCTCACCGCGACCTCGTTGGTGGCACGCCGCACGGCCCGGCGTTCACGCTCAAGCTTGCGCCAGTGGTCCCGGACGAGGTTGGCCGCGGTGACGTAGAGGAAGCCGCGCGGTTCGGTGACGGCCGTCCAGCGCGCCCACAGCCGGGTGAACGCCTCCGAGGCGATCTCATGAGCCGTCTCGTCGTCGTCGACGAGCCGGCGGCACCAGCCGGCGAGACGCGGATAGAGGGCGGCGAACAACTCGGACGCGGCCTTCTCGCGGGACCGTTTCAACGTTCTCCCGGGTTCGTGGGGGGTCACTCGTGGAGGAAGAGCCCGGGCCTGCGGCGTACGTTCCGCGGGCCCGGGTTCCGGTCGGTGGTCAGTGGCCGGTGCCGGTCAGTGCCGCGAAGACGATGACGTTGTCGCGGTAGCCGTCACCGGTGCGCTCCCCGCCGCAGGTGATCAGGCGCAGCTCCGGCCGGTCCACGTTCCCGTACACCTCCTTGGTCGGGAAGTTCGCCTTCGCCACCGTCCGTACGTCCGTCACGGTGAACACCGCAGTGGTGCCGTTCTCCAGGCGCGCCTCGATCCGCTCGCCCCGGCGCAGTTCCCCGAGGTGACGGAAGACGCCGTCCCCGTAGGCGCCGACCGTGACATGACCGAGGATCACCGACGGTCCGGTCTGTCCCGGCGTCGGCGAGTTCTCGTACCAGCCCGCCCGGTCGTGCGCCTGGATCGGCGGCACCTGCACGGTCCCGCCGGCGGCCAGCCCCAGCTTCATCACCGGGGTGTCGACTCCGATGGCCGGTATCCGGAGCCCGACCGGGACGGATCGCCCCACCGCCGGCACCTGCTTCGCGGCGGGCGGCGCCGAGGACGACGACGAGGACGAGGTGCTCGCGGAACTCCCCTGCGGGGCACTCCCGGTCGAGGCTCCGGTGCCGCCGCAGCCCACGAGCAGCGCGGCCAGCGCGAGGCCGGCGAGGGCGCGCCCGGAGAGGTGGCTCATTCCCCGTTCGCCTGCCGACGGCGCAGGAGGAAGACCGCCCCGCCGCCCACGACGACGGCCGCGGCGGCGCCCCCGCCGACCAGCGCGCCCGTGTTCGAGGAGTCCGAGGTGGTGGTCACGCCGGTGTTCGGCGCGCCGCTCGGCACGACGGAGACCTGGCCGCGGGGCACCCGGGTCGGGACGGGGCTCGGGGCCAGGGTGGCCGGACGGCGCTTGGTGGGGACGGCGCTGGGCTCCTGGCCGTCGGTCGGACGGGTCTTGGTCGGGACGGCGCTGGGAGCGGTGGTGGCCCGCTCGGCGGGGCTCGGGGTCGCGGACGTCCCCGCGGCGAACGCGGGCATCGCGCCCGCCAGGACGGCGGTGGCCGCGATCACCATGGCACTGAGGCCGGTTCGGCGCATGAATCGCTCTCTTTCGTCGGTCCGCCCGGCGGTAGGGCCGGGCGGGCTGTGGCGTGGATCGAGCGGAGAGACGAGACAGCACGGGAGCGGGTTGTAAAGAGCTGGCAAAGTCGTCGAATGTCCTTCCGGTGTACGGGAGTTGGCCCACCGGTGGCGTGGGCGCGGCGAATGGGACCGGGGTGGCTCAAGGGGCGTCTGCCGTGCCTGTGCCTTGATTACGTTGAGGCCGTGTGGAACCAGCAGCAGCCACGGGACGGCAGAACCGGCACTTCCCGGCAGGCGCCCGCGGCGCCCCGCATCGCCGGGCCACCCGCCCATCCCCTGCTCGCCTTCCAGCAGTCCGCGGGGAACGCGGCCACGGCCCGGGCGGTGCGGCGGGCGCGCACCGATCGCTCGCGGCCCGCGCTGCCGGGCATCGAGGAGCGCGCCGAGGCCGGGTTCGAGCTGCCGTCGTACCTGATGGGACTGGAGGCGGCCGGGCTGTCGACGGCGTACGGGCTGACCGGGCACGAGTTCGTGCGGCACGCGGTGGCCGCAGCGGTCGGGCACGCCGACGGCACGGTCGGTGACATCGCGGCCGAGCTGGCCGGACGGCCGGAGAGCTTCTTCGGACAGGGCCGCGCCTTCGCGGTGCGGGGCCGGACCGGCAAGGAGTGGTACGACGTCACGGTCGCCGTCCGCCGGGCCCCCGACGACCGGCCGCCCGTCTTCCGCTCCCAGGACCTGCCGGCCGCCGCCGTCTCCGGCACCGACGAGGTGGCCGAGCTGGAGGATCCGGAGGGCAAGGACACCAAGGTCGACGTCCAGCACAACACCGCCGCCACGGTGAGCAGTACGGCCGGCGGCTCGGCCTCCAAGGGCGTCGGCGGGCTGGCGTTCGGGCTGGCTCCCGTGGCGCCCGGCCTGTGGGTCGGCGGCGCCGCCACCGGCAACGTCCAGCCCTGGCAGTCCTCGCGGGAGTCCCGGCACCAGAGGAACGTGGCCGAGCCGCGCGTCCTGCGCAGCGACAAGGGCTCGGTCGAGGTCCACCGCAAGGTGGTCTACGAGGTACGGGTGCAGAAGACCGGCACCGAGGAGACGCAGACCTTCCGGGACAAGGGGACGCTCACCCAGCGGGTGCCGACCGAGCACCTGGTCCCGGTCGGAACGGGTGTGCCCGCGCCCGCGCGGCCGCTCGCCGCGGACACCGCGCGCGGCGTCTCGCTCGCCGACTCGCTGGCGCCGGTCGCCGTCACCGACACGGCGGCCCCGCACCAGAGCGGCCGTGGGCTCTTCGACGCGGTCGCCTCCGTGCTGCACCCTTCGCTCACCGCGGCGGGCGCGCCGGGCCGGGCCCGGCTGTACGAGGCGACCGCGACGGCGACCGTGCTGGAGGACATGCCCCGGCTGCTGCGCGACGGCGTGGTCGGCGAGGACCTGCAGTCCAAGGACGGGAAGACGGCGGGCAGCTACCACCTGCGGGCGGCGCTGACCGGCCTCTCCCCCGCCTGGGGCACCGGCAAGACCCAGCTGCGCACCCATCAGCAGACCCAGCACACGGTGACCGAGTCCGCGGGCAAGGGCCGGGCCGTCGCCGCCGGTCTGGGCCCGGCGATCGGTGTCGGCGCGGCGGGCAACGCGGCCGTGCTGCGGGGGACCGCGATGCCGGTCGCGGCGGCCCGCAAGGCCCGCTTCAGCGTGACCGAGCAGACCGTCTCCACCCGGCAGGGCGCGGAGGTCCGGGGTGAGAAGGTGCTGTACTTCGGGACGGTGCTGTTCACCGCGGAGGGCACGGGCCCGCGCTCGGCCGAGCACATCCTGAACCCCGGGCGCCGGGTCGCCACCCACTCGATGAACGTGTGGATGAGCCTGCGGGCCGACGAGGCGCAGGAGTTGGGGCTGCCGCTGCCGCAGGGCACGAACGCCGGGCCGTTCGCCGTAAAGCCCCGGCGGACCGACGAGAACGGCGAGGAAGCGGAGGTCGAGCGCCATCTCCCGTACGGCGCGAAGGGATCGAGCGTCACGCTGAGCCGGCTCGACACCGGGCCCATGGTGCGGGCGGTGCGTGAACTGTTCGCCACCGACCCGAGGCTGGCGGGCTATCTGCCGGCCTTCGGCGCCACTCCACCGGCCCTGCAGACCGGCGACGAGGAGGCCAAGGCCCAGCGGCGCAACTACCGCGAGCTGATGACCGTCCTGTCAGAGACCAACCTCCGGGTCAACAAGGACCAGTTGCTGTCCACCGGCATCCGGGTGCGGCTGCGCCGCAAGACCACCCTGCACTCGCACGACGTACAACTCCTCGTCAAGGGCGAGATGTCGGACGCCGAGTACCAGGGCGACATCAAGGACTGGATGGTGCGCGCCCACTCCGGCGTCACCAGCAACTCGACCAGTGGGCGCGGCAGTTCGCGCTCGATCGGCGGTCTGGTGCTCGGACAGGCCCGGCTGATCCCGGGGGCGCTGACCGGTGCGGCCCGCTACGAGAGGCACAGCACCGGCACCCGTCGCAACCAGGCGGGGCCCACGGGCCGTTCGGACATCCTGACCAACGGCTCGGAGAACGCGAGCGCCTTCGCCGCGGCCCTGAGCATGCAGGTCGACGTCACCATGACCTCCCGGCCCCGCAAGCTCGCCCGCGGCCTCAGCGTCGGCTCGCCCGGCCAGGACGCGCCGGACGCCAAACTGCTGGCGGGGCTGCACATGGAGCCACAGGACGTACGGCTGCTCACACCGGCGGAGTTCACGCTGGACCAGGAGGGCCGCGACCGGCGGGACGCGGTGGCGGGGGCGCGCAGGGCGCAGGCGCCCGCCCCGGATCACGCCTTCAACGCCGAGGGCATCGGCGACCTGGCCTCGCTCACCCCGCGGCCGTCCACCGGGCGGGCGCTGCGCGACTGGCAGTTGGTGGAGAACCTCGACTCGGAGCCGGTCCGGGCGCTCGCCTTCCAGCTGCTGGCGCAGGCCGCGGCCCGCAACAAGGGTCTGCGGGAGGATCCGGCGCTGGCGACGGAGGGGCTCGCGCCCCGGCTGGCGGTGGAGGACCGGTTCGGCGAGCGGGCGGTCAAGGCGGCCCTGAGGCAGGCCGCGTCCTCCGGCTGGGTGGTGAAGAACCTCCGCTATCCGCGCCGGCTCGCCGCCCTCAATGGCGCGGTCGGCACCCGGCTGACCCTGGCCAACCCGAAGTTCGTGCACAAGGGCGAGGGGCCGGGCACCGAGACCTTCATCCTCGGCGGCCACCAGTCCGCCGGCCAGGTGGGCCAGGGGATTACCAGCACCGTGCAGTTCGGGGCGACCGGCTCCGAGAACGGTCCCGAGTGGCGCACCGGGCAGGGGCTGTCGACGTTCCGCACCACGGGCCACGGGGACAGCCGGGCCGCCGCCCTGTCCGGCACGGTGGAGCGCAACGCCCACACGCCGAAGAAGGCCCCGCTGTATCTGGTCCAGTGCGATGTGCTGGTCAACATGGTCGCCGAGGTCAAGGTCACCGGCGGCGGCCCCTATGTGAGCCAGGGCGCCCGCACGCTGCCGGGCGCGGCGGCGGTGTGGCTGACGGAGGCGCAGCTGCCGCAGCGGATCCGGCGGCAGCTGAACCTCGACGCCGACGCCGACCTCGTCATGCGTCCACCGGCGGCGCGGGGCGAGAGCAGGGCGGAGAGTTCCCGGACGGCCGCCGAACGGGCGCGGGCCACCGCGGGTACGTCCTCGTCCGCGCCGGCCCGGAGCAGCGGTGGGCCCGCGTCCTCGCGCACGGACGGCCCCGGTTTCGGCAGCGGTCTGCCCCTCGGCTTCGGCATGGTCGAGGACCTGCCCGACTTCGTGCCGCTGCTGGGACGGCTGCGGTCCGACCTGGTCCAGAACCGGCACCAGGACGTCGCCGACGACCTGCTGCCCCGGCAGCAGCTCAAGGACCGCAACGACAACGTGCAGCGGCTGCTGCGCATCCTGGACCGGGACGGCTCGGCCGGGCTGCTGTCCAGCGCCATGGACGGCGGGGTCACGGTGGAACTGCTCGACGGCCGCAGCACGCCCTACTGGGCGGTGTTCCGCGTCGACCGCAGGGGGGACGGCGCGTACACGGGCGACGCGGGCGACGGCCGGGACATGGAGTACATCACCGCGGCCGTCTCCCAGCAGGCCGTCTCCCAGGACGAGGGCACGGTGACCGGCGTCGAGGGCGTCCTCGCCGGCTCGGGCAAACCGGACGCGGGCGCCGGGCAGTTGAAGAGCACCGGCGGCGCGGCGGGCGTCGGCTACGCCTCCGGCGACTCACGGCGCAGCGGTGCGGCGAGCCGTGGCCAGCTCGGCATGAAGACGGTCGCCGAGGCGAAGTCCGCGCCGTCCGCCAGGATGCGGCTGCCGGTGCGGGCGAGCCTCGAACTGTACAAGGGCGGCACCCGGCTGGCGCTGGCCCGCATGGACAACCTGGCGCTGACCCACCGTGTGCTGCACAAGGACCTGGCCGCGCTGAACCGGGTGAGCGCACCGGTGCGGGCCACGGCGCCCCCGGTGCGCGGCCCGCGCGACGACGGCCCGTCCGGACTCGGCTCCTGGCACGCGGGCGGGGTGCGGCTGCCGATGGAGGCACAGGTCAACGGCTTCCAAGGGGCGCCACGCGTACGGGAGCTGGTGACGGCGGCGGTCCGGCAGGCGGGCGGCGGCGAGCGGTTCCGGGACAAGGGGCAGGCCGCCGCGTACGCGCTCAACGAGGCCGTCTCCACCGAGTGGATGATCGCCGCGCTGCCGCTGCTCACCTCCGCCGGCGTGGACCTGCCGCCGGTGCACGCCTCCGGCGCGGAGGGGCAGGACCTGCGGGCCTCCCTGCACGCGCGGCTGCGGGCCGGGCGGGTGCTGGGCCTGGGCGACACGATGACGTTCGAGACAGTGGGCCAGAGCCATCTCCAGGCGCCCCGGCCCACCCAGAGCGACGGCGTGAGCTCCGCCGAGCACGGCAGACAGGCCCGGGCGCTCGGCGGCGCGGGGCTGCTCAACGCGGACGAGTTCCGCCTCAACCAGCTGATGGCCAACACGGGCGGATCGGGCGGTGTCTCGGACGCCGCGGCGAACTCGGCGGGGTCGATGCCGCTGCACAAACCGAAGATGAAGGCGGTCCTGGTCCAGTTCACGCTGGACGTCAGGGTGGTGGCCAGGGTGACCAACCGGGTCCGCAGCGGCCGTACGAGCACGGCGGTGCGCGAGCTGACCCTGCCGACGCCGGTGGTGATCCGTATGCCGGAGCCGATGGTCCGCCGCATGCTGACGACAGAGGGCGGACAACTCCAGGACCCCGACAACCACTTGGGCGTCACGGCGACGGTCGCGCCGCCGCCCCCGTCGGCCACCTGAGCGGACATGGTGAAGTCCGCAGCGGTTCGGTAACGCCCCTGAAGGGGCGCGGGGCTGCGGTCGATGTGCGGCTCCGCCGCGCGGGCGCGACCGGCCACGACGGCGCCGCGGACGACCGACGACACAGCGCGGCACTTCCAGCGGAGCGCTTAGTCGGCGCTCAGCGCCTCTCTCAGCTCGCCGCGCCGCCGGATGCCCAACTTCTTGTAGGCGCTGGTGAGATGGGTCTCCACGGTGCGCCGGGCGAGGTGCAGCAGCCCGGCGATCTCGGTGTTCGTGCGGCCGTCGGCGGCGAGGCGGGCGATGCGCAGCTCGCTGCCGGTGAGGGAGCCCGAACCGGTGCGGACGAGGGCGGGGCGACGTGCGCCGCCCTCGCGCAGCGCCTCCTCGGCGAGCTCCCGCAGCCGCAACGCGCCCAGCCTCTCGGCACGTTCGGCCGCCTCCCGCAGACACTCCCGGGCCCTGCCGCGCTCCCCGGCGGCGGTCAGCAGCCGGCCCTGTGCGAGCAGCGCGGCCGCCAGCTCCGGTTCCGTAGCCGCGGGCGCGTCCCGCAGCAGTCGTACGGCCTCCTCGGTCAGCTCAAGGCCCCGGCGGCCGCCCGTGACGGAGCCGAGGGTGCGCAGGGCACGGCCCACCGTGCGGGGCGTGGCCCACTCGCGGGCCAGCCGCAGCTCCTCCTCTGCCAGGGCGAGGGCCTCCTTCGGGTTGCCGAGGGTGAACCAGCACTCGGCGGCGGCCGACCGCCACGGGGTGACGACCGGACTGACCACCTCGCGCGCCGACTGACGGCGGCCGCACTCCATGAAGTCGTGCAGGGCCCCCGCCGGATCGCCCGCGGCGGCGCGCTGGACTCCACGCGCGTACAGGAAGCGGTTCAACTCCCAGCTGTCCGGGGCCTCGCGCAGGTCGAAGCCGTCCGCGAGGCGCTGCGCCTCGGCCGCGCGGCCGGTCTCCACGAGCGCCAGCAGGATGTGCGCGTGCGCGTTGGAGGGGCCGGTGACGGGCAGTACGGGCGGTTCGGCCGGGAGGCGCCCGAACTCGCCGCGGGCCGCCGCGATGTCGTCGCGGGTGCTGAGCAGCGCCTGGTGCATCGGGTGCAGCAGCCCGGGGCGTTGGCCGGCCAGGCCGCGCTCCACCAGCCGGTCCGCCTCGTCGAGTTCGTCGGCCCACTGGGCGAGCGCGGCGGCCGTGCCCAGCAGGAAGGGCTCCGTCAGCGGATCGGCGGGCTCGGCGAGCAGGGCGCGCACCCGGTGCATCGCCTCGGCCGCCGAGGTCAGTCCGGCGGTGGCCGCGTACCGGACGAGGATGGCCCGGGTGGCCGGGCCGAGCAGCTCCGGCGCGTTCTCCGCGGTGTCGCACAGCTCGCGGTACACCTCGCGGCGGACCGTCTGGTCCTGGTCGGAGAGGAGGGCGGAGGCGCTCTGCAGGGTGGCGGCGAGTTCGGGCCGGTCGGCCAGCTGTTCGCCGACGGAGCGCAGGACGTCCACGGCGGCGCGGGGCCGGCCGCGCCCGGCGAGCGCGGTGCCGAGGGCGATCGCCGCGCGCACCCGGTCCTGCGGGGTCCCCGGCAGCCGCAGCGCCTCGGTGAGCCGGGGGATACCGGCCGAGGATGTGCGGTCGGCGACCTCCAGGGAGCCCAGTTCGGTCAGCAGCCGCTGCCGGCGTTCGTCGGGCAGCGGCTCGTCCAGGGCCCGGCGCAGAAAGGCCACCGCGTCCTCGGCGCGGTCGTCGCGCAGGGCGAACGAGGCGGCGTCCTGCAGCACGGTCGAGGCCCAGGGGGCGTACACCGGGTCGGCCAGCAGCAGTTGCCGGGCCACGGGTTCGACGGGGGCACCCCGGTGCAGCAGCGTCTCGGCGGCCGTCCGGTGCGCGGCCCGCCGCCGGGACACGGGCACGCCGGTGAGCACGGCGTCCCGCAGCAGCGGATGGCCGTAGCGCGGGCGGCCGTGGCCGTCGGGGCGCAGCAGACCGAGCCCGGTCATGGCGGTGAGCCAGCCCACCACCCGGGCGGGGTCGGCCCCGGCCAGCTCGGCGAGCAGGGCGCCGAGTCCCTCGGGGACACGGTCGAACTCGGGGGCGGAGCGCTCCCACCGTTCGTCGGAGCCGTCGAAGGAGCCGCGCACCTCGTCGAGGTCCGGGTGCGTACGGCCCGTTCGGGACGGTCCCTTGTGGTCCCAGCCCTCGTCGAGCACGGCCAGGACGCGGGCCACCTCCGCGGTGCCCGGTCCGGCGCTGTCCAGCCACCAGGACACGGCCGCCGGATACGCCCCCGGGTACAGCGCGGCGCAGCTCTCCGGCACGGACGCGGGCTCGCCGGACGCCCGCAGATCGTCGAGGAGGGCCCGCAGCAGCAAGGGGCTGCCCGCGCCGGCCCGGACGCAGTCCTCCGCCCAGGACGCGGTCACGCGGGGGAAATCGGCGCGCACCAGGGCGGCCGCCGACTCCGGGGTGAGCGGGGCGAGGGTGTGGGTGCCGACGAGGGCCGGCGAGAGGGTGTGGGTGAAGCCCGGCGCGGGCAGTTCGACGTCGTACTGACTGCGCTCGGTGACGGCCAGCAGGATCGGCAGGGCTAATCGGTCCACATGCCGGGCGTACTCCACCAGCCAGCGGTACGAGGGCGCGTCGGCCAGGTGGACGTCGTCCACGGCGACCAGCAGCGGCGACTGTTCGGCGCGGGCGTCCAACGCCCTTTGCAGCACGGCACCCTGCTCGCGTTCGGTGTCGGCCGCGTCGAACCCGGGCACCCCGCCGAGGAGTTGGAACACCGCGGCGAAGGGCACCGCGGCGTCGGCGGGAGCGCAGCGGGCGCGCAGCACCCGCATGCCGTGCGCGGCGGCGGCCTCGGCGGCGGCCTCCAGCACGGTGGTCCGGCCGGTGCCGGTGGCGCCGCGCAGCAGCACCAGACCGCCCGCCCCGGTGCGGGCGCGCGCCGCGGCGTCCGCCAACAGCACGGCGGCTTCCCGGTGTTCGCGCGGCTGCTCACCCTGCGCTACGGCCATGCCTGCCTCCTTGCTCGGACCGGACGTGTTCCGCAGTCGAGGACGGCCCTCGTCCCGCGGCGGTGGCGTGACAAGTCCCACGGCGGCCGGATCCGGCCCTCGCGGAACCGGGAGGTCGGGCGCCGTCGTGGTAGTCGTACGGCCGATCTCGTGGTGCTGCTCGTGGTCCTCCACGATTGCGGCCGCCCCACCCGTCACACGAGTGTGGGAAACGCACGCCTGTCACCAACCCCCCAGAGGTTGCGTGCACGTGGACATAGGGGAAACGCTTGCTCAGCTCATCGCGGACCACACGCTCCGGTACGGCCGACGTGCCCGAGCGGATACCCGTGGCGGTGCACGCCTCCGACCCGATCCTGCGCGAGGGGGCGATCGGCCAGCTGCGCCGGTATCCCGAGATCGACCTGCGCGAGGAGTCCGGTCCCGGCACGGTGGCGCTGCTCGTCGGCGACGTGCTCGACGAGACCGCGCTGACCCGGCTGCGCCGGCTGGTGCGCAGTGAGGGGGCGCGGGCGGTGCTCGTCGTGGGCTCCCTGCGCGAGAGCGAACTGCTCGACGTGATCGAGTGCGGGGTCGGCGCCATCGTGTGGCGGCACGAGGCCACCTCGACCCGGCTGGTGCAGGCCGTGCTCGCGGCGGCGCGCGGCGACGGCGACCTGCCCGCCGACCTGCTGGGCCGGCTGATCAACCAGGTGGGAACCCTGCACCGCAGTGCGGCCGGACGGCCCGGCGGACCGTCGTCGGGGCTGACCCCGCGCGAGGTGGACGTGCTGCGTCTGGTCGCCGAGGGCCTCGACACCGGAGAGATCGCCGGCAAGCTGTCCTACTCCGAACGCACGGTCAAGAACGTGATCCACGGGCTGACCACCCGGCTGCATCTGCGCAACCGGGCGCACGCCGTCGCGCATGCCCTGCGGGAAGGCTACATCTGACCGAACGGGCAGCCCACTCCGCCCCCTTGGGCAGCGGAGTGCGCCCGTGAACCGTCCCCCGCGTGCCTGCACGGACGGCCGGGGCGGAGGGCAGGATCGGGTACGGCAGCGGGTTTCATGCGGTGCGGGGCATCGCGGGGCGGGAGCAAGACGGTGATCCACGAGGTGGACGAGGTCCTCAAGGGCCTGCTGAGCGGTGGCGCGTTGTCCGGCTCGGGCATCGACGTCGCCTTCGACGCCCCGACCCGCGACTGGGCCGCGCGCCGCAACTCGCCCACGATCAACGCCTACTTGTACGACATCCGGGAGGACGTCAACCGTCGGCAGCGGGGCCACGTCGCCGTGCACGACGAGCGGGACGTGATCGTCAAGCGGCGCCAGCCGCCGCGCTGGTTCCGGCTGTCGTACCTGGTGACGGCGTGGACCAAACGGCCGCAGGACGAACACCGGCTGCTGTCCGCGGTGCTCGCCACACTGATCCCGCGTGAGCTGATCGGACCCTCCGAACTCCCGGGCGCGCTCGGCGCACTGGGCCTGACCATCCCGTTGTCGGTGGCCGGCATCCAGACCGAGTCCCGCTCCCTGGCGGAGATCTGGTCCGCGCTCGGCGGCGAACTCAAGCCGTCCCTGGACCTGGTGGTCACGGCCCCCTTCCCGGCCTACCCCGAGTACGACGCCGGCCCACCGGTCACGGAGGGCGCCGCGGTCCGCGTCCGCACCCTGGACGACGCCCCGGTCACGGACGAACGCGCCCACCGCCCGAGCCAGGTGGCGGCGGTCAGGGAGGCCCGAGCGGCGGCCCGCACCACGGACCGGACACCGTGACGGCCGACGCGCTGACGGACGGCGCGGCGGCCGCGGACGGTGTTTCGCGGGAGCACCCGGAGGATGATCCGGTCGGTGCGCCCCACGTGCCGTACGGCGTGGCCGAGTTGGCCGAAACAGATCCAGCCGTCGCCCTCGTCACGCGGCTCGGGGTGCTGCGCGAGCGGGTCGCCCTGGTCGTGGAGCAGCGGTCCGTGGACGATCCGACGGCGGCCGATCCGCTGCGCGGGCTGTATCTGTCGGAGGAGGCGGTACGGCATCTGCTGCGGCCGGTGGCGCCGGTGCGGCTCCCTCTCCCCGACCCCGCCGAGCAGCCGTACGACCGGCTGGGCGAGCTGTCCGCGCGGCTCGGGCTGACCGAGCTCGACGCGATGCTGCTGCTCATCGCCCTCGCGCCCGACCTGGACCGCACCTTCGAGCCGCTGTACGGCTACCTCAACGACGACGTCAGCCGCCGCCGGGCCACCGTCGCGCTCGCCCTGGACCTGGTCGGCGTCCCCGTCCACTCCCCGGCCGGACGGGCCCGGTTCCAGCCGGCCGCCCCCCTGTCCGCGCTCGGTCTCCTCACGGTCGAGGAGCCCGAACGCCCCTTTCTCGGGCGCTCCTTGCGCGTTCCGGACCGTCTGGCCGCCCACCTCCTCGGCGACGACACGCCCGACGCGGCGCTCGCCGGCCATCTGCATCCACTGAACGCGCCGTCGGACGGCGGGACCGACGGCGAGTTCGGCCGGTTCGTCGAACGGCTCGCCGCCCGCCTCGACGCCGGCCCCCCGCCCACCGTCTATCTCCGCGAGCGCCGTGAGGGCGACGGGCTCGCCTGTGCGGCCGCCGCTCTGCGTGCCGCCGGCGTCCCCGCCCTGCGTTTCTCCGGGCCCGAGGACCGGGTCCCCGACCTGCTGCGGGAGGCCCGGCTGCGCGGACAGACGGTGGTCGTGTCCGGGGTGCCGGACCAACCCGCCGGTCTGATACGACAGTTGGTGGCCGCCGCCGACGTACCCGTGCTGATCACGGCCCCGCGCCCCTACGACCCCCACTGGTCCGACCAGGACCCCCTCGTGCTGGACGTGCCCCGGCAGCACGCGGGGGCGGTGGACGCCTGGACGGCCGCACTCGGCGCGGAGAACGTCCACGGCTTCGATCTGGCGGCCACCGTCGCCCCGTACCATCTCCCTGGCGAGCACATCTCCCGGGCCGCGCGGGCCGCTCTCGGCCTCGCCCGCTTCGAAGGGACCCCGCTCTCCCCCGCCCATCTGCGCCTGGCCGCCCGCCAGCAGTCCGCGTCGGGGCTGGAGCAGCACGCCCGCCGGATCCGCCCGGCGGTCGACTGGACCGACCTCGTACTGCCCGACCGCCCCCTCACCCAACTGCGCGAACTCGCGCTGCGCGCCCGCCACCGCGACCGGGTTCTCGGCGACTGGCGGCTGAGCGCCGGCGGTGGCCGGGGCCGGGGCGTGCTGGGTCTGTTCGCGGGCGAGTCCGGCACCGGAAAGACGCTGAGCGCGGAGGTCGTGGCCGCCGAACTCGGCCTCGACCTCTATGTCGTCCAGCTGTCCTCGGTCGTCGACAAGTACGTCGGCGAGACGGAGAAGAACCTCGAACGCATCTTCACCGAGGCCGACCGCACGGACGCCGTGCTGCTCTTCGACGAGGCCGACGCCGTCTTCGGCAAGCGCTCCGAGGTCAAGGACGCGCACGACCGGTACGCCAACATGGAGAGCGCCTATCTCCTCCAGCGGCTGGAGTCCTTCGACGGGATCGCCCTGCTCACCACCAATCTGCGGGCCAACATCGACGAGGCGTTCACCCGCCGGCTGGACCTGGTGGTCGACTTCCCGTTCCCGGACGCCGAGCAGCGGCTCGCGCTGTGGCGGCACAGCCTGTCCCACGTGCCGTGCGCCGAGGGCGTCCAACTCGGGCCGGTGGCGGCCGACTTCGAGCTGGCGGGCGGTTCCATCCGCAGCGCCGTGGTGACGGCCGCGTACCTCGCCGCCGGCCGCGGCGACCTGGTCACCGCGGCCGATCTGCTGGAGGGCGCCCGGCGCGAGTACCGCAAGTCCGGCCGTCTGGTGCCGGGCGAGGGCGCCTGGTAGCGGCGCCCTCCCGCGTCAGTTCTGCACGCGCCACTTCTGGTTGGGTGTGCCGGAGCAGGTCCACAGCTGGAGCTTGGTGCCGTTGCCGGTGCCGTTGTCCGTGGCGTCCACGCACTTGTCGGCCTGCGGGTTGACCAGGTCGCCGGCCTGGCTCAGCACGAACTGCTGGGCCGGGTTGCCGCTGCACCGCGCCAGCTGGATGTGCGCCCCGTCGTCCTTGGAGCCCCACGCCACGTCCATGCACATCCCGACGGAGCGCACGGTGCCGTCCCCGCGGAAGTCCCACTTCTGGTTGGCGCTTCCGGCACAGTCCCACAGTTGCAGCTGTTTCCCGTCCTTGCCGACGCCGTTCTGCGCGTCGGTGACGTCGATGCAGCGGTTCGAGCCCTGCCCGATGATGAGTTGCCCCACGACGGGTGTGGCGGTCTTCCTGGGCGTGGTGTTCGAGGACCCGCCCCCGGACTTCTTGCCGCCGCCCGAGGACGTGCCGGACCCCTGCGAAGTCCCCGAGTCCCCCGCCCCCTTGGGCTGCTCGGCTCCACCGCCCTGCGCGGGGGTGGACGCCGGAGGGGCTGCCGGGGTGAGGGCGGGTGTCGGAGTGGGCCTCGGGGCCAGGGTGTTGGCCGCCTCGACGGTCTTCTCGGTGGCGCCGGAGTTGACGGCGGGTTTGTAGGCGATCCACAGCATCACGAAGGTGATCCCGAGGGCGACGAAGACACCGAAGAAGGTCGCCAGCCACCGCGGCAGGAACCCGCGCTGCAGGTAGGTCCCCTCCACCGGGAGCGGGTTGGTGCCCGAACGGACCACGTTCAGCGTGTAGGGATGCTGTTCCTTGCTCCCGAACCAGATGATCCGGCGCGGCTTCAGCGTCGTCTTCACGAACGCCGCACGCCCCGGCTCGATCTGCACATTGCTCGGATGGATGTCGTACGACAACTGATCACCGTTGTCGCTGCCGCTGACCGACGCCGTCAGCTTCGTGTTGCCCAGATTGTCCACCGCCAGCCGCGGCCGGCCCCGAAAACGCCCCTTCACGGTCGGCGGCACCAACTCCGCCCGCACCTCCGTGAACGGCGTGATCGTCAGATTCCCCTCCGGAACCGTCGTCGCCTCCGGATGCTCCGTCGGCGTGATCCGCACCGCATACGGATTCGGACCCGCCGCCGCATCCGGCGTACGCGGCGGAGCGAACGTCAACTCCACCGTCCCCGTCGTCCCCGGATACAACCGCAACGACTGCGGCTCCACCGTCGTCCAGGGCGCCACCGGCCCCACCGGCTCGAACCGGTACTCATCCACCACGTCACCGGTATTACGCAACCGCAACCGCACACGTGCACTACCACCCGGGTCCACAGTCGCGGAGGCGGGTTCCAGGGAGGTCCACAGGCTCACGCGTCGACGCTAGGCGGGTGCGGGCGTGCGGTCAGGAGTCTTCCGTGCACAGCTCGCTGCCCTCGGGGCCATAGAGGGGCGGGCCGGAGGACTCCCGGCCCCGTCG
Organism: Streptomyces sp. NPDC005799; assembly: GCF_040630525.1. Taxonomy (NCBI): domain Bacteria; kingdom Bacillati; phylum Actinomycetota; class Actinomycetes; order Kitasatosporales; family Streptomycetaceae; genus Streptomyces; species Streptomyces sp. NPDC005799. The sequence goes on along the minus strand of NZ_JBEXXQ010000009.1, from coordinate 116,266 downwards.
TGCGGCAGGGTCTGCCCGTTCGGCCACGCGATGCCGGCCTTCCGTACCTGGCGTCGGCCGTCGGCCCCGGGTATCGAGGAGTAGCCCTACCGCGTTCCCGCCCAGGAAGAGGTTGCATGCACACCCAGGACGGCACAAGAGTCACGGAGCAACGGGCCGGCGGCACGCGCATGACGTCACCTCGTCGTACGCCCCCGCCCCGTCCCGTCCCGGCCGTGCCGGACCCCCGGTCCAGGGGTGCGCTGAGTCCCGGCTCGATGGCCGCCATCCAGGCGACGGCGGGGAACGCGGCGGCCGTGCGGGCGGTCCAGCGGACGGCGACCACCCAGGAGCCCGCGACGGCGGCGCAGCCGCAGCACCAGCCGTACGAGCAGACTGTCGCCGAGTACCTCGCGGCGGGCGGGCCGCAGCGGCTGTACCGGGCGATCCGGATCGAGTCGCAGGTCAAGCGCCGCCAGGACGCGTCGGCGTCGTCCGTCACCGCGACGGCGGACGGAAACCTGGGCGAGGGGATCTCGGCGCCGGCCGAGGTGAAACGGATCTACCAGACCCTCAGCCGGTGGCCTGAGGGCAAGGACATCGAACCCGTCGATCCCCACGCGACCTTGACCGTGGCCCACCATGTGGCGGGCGACAACTACGGCACGCAGTACATCTCCTTCAGCCCGAGCCGTGAACGGGCCACCACCTACTCCAGGTACAACTTCAAGGAAGGGCCCGCGGAGAACCTGGAGTACGGCCAGAAGCCGCGTCGGGTGAAGCAGTGGGCACCCGTCATCGAGATCGACGTGAGCAGGCTGGGCTCCGGGACCCGGCTGGTGAACCTCGGAAACCCGGCCGTCCATGGGCAGACCAACCTCGCGGAGCGGTCGGACATCGGCTCCATGGCGACGAGCGACATGGAAGTGCTCATCAAGGGCACGGTCGCGGCGGGCGCGGTCACGCAGGTGTTCGGTGTCGAGGACGCCATCAGGGAGATGGACCTGGACGCCCGCAGGTACCTCATGGAGCGGGAGTTCAGGCTCGGCCGCCGGGAGGACGACCGGGAGGGCTGGGACAGCATGTTCCAGGCCAATGTCCCCGAACATCTCCGGCAGCACTTCCAGCACCTCCAGGAGGAGCCGGAGGAGGTCGCGCCGGAGCCCCGGAACAGGCGGCGCCCCGCGTCGCAGTCGCCGGTCCGCCAGGACGACGACCCCGGGCCCGTCGTCAAGAAACCGAAGAAGAAGACCAAGGCGAAGGCGAACCCGAACCTGCTCAGCTTCCGAGACGACGAGTAGGCCCGGTCCCCGGCCGGGTGTCAGGCGCCGCCCAGATCGGGGGCGGCGCCCTGGGCCATCCGGCGGCCGTTGGCGGCGGCCCTGCGCTCGAAGGGGTCACCGGGGTCGGAGACCCGCGCGCCCGAACCGTCGTCGGTGCCGGCCACGGGCCCCGAGCTCTGCTGGTGGACGTGGTCGATCTCGTGGAACAGCGTCTCGTCGTCGATGCCCTGGGCGCCCACCACGATGTCGGAGCCGGAGGTGTAGGCGCGGGCGCCGTACTCCAGGGCCGAGCGCTGCGCCACCGTCCCGGAGTGCACCCGGACATGGGCGAAGCTCATGCCGTACGCCTGCTCCGCCTTCGCCTGGATCCGTGGCTCCAGCGGACTGCCCGGCGAGCTGGTCGCCTCGAACACCGACGAGCGACGCTGGACGGCCGGCTCTCCGGAGGCGTCGCGCTGGACCTCCGCGGTGTGGCCGCAGTCGGGTCCGTGCTCGTGCCGCGCCTCCTGGATGGCGCGCGTGACCGCGGCGTTGCCGGCGGCGCGCTGCAGGGCGAGCAGCGGCGGCAGCGGGGCGGCGGACCGGGCGGGGGCGGGTGTGCGGTCGGCGGACGAGCGGTTCTCTTCGTGTGCGCGCATGGGCCTTCCCGGTCGCGGACGGGACGTCTGACTCCCGGAATAACGGCTCGGGTGCGACGGCGGAAGGACCTCAGGGGCAGTCCTGCGGGCAGATCCGACGGCCGAGGGGGGCACGGGCAGCGAACAACTGCCCTTGAGGGCAGCCGGATTGCCCGAGGTCCGGCACCGCAGGCCGTTTCCCGGGGACTTGCGCGCGCGTGAGGCTGGAGGCGTTCCTGTCTCGTACCCCGAGGAGAGCAGAGCATGCCGTCCTACCTGTCGCCCGGCGTCTACGTCGAGGAGGTGGCCAGCGGCTCGCGCCCCATCGAAGGGGTGGGCACGTCGGTCGCGGCCTTCGTGGGGCTCGCCCCGACCGGTCCGCTCGACGAGCCGACGCTGGTGACCAACTGGAGCCAGTACGTCGCGAGCTTCGGTGAGTTCACCGACGGGTACTACCTCGCGCACTCGGTCTACGGCTTCTTCCAGAACGGCGGCAGCGCCGCGTACGTCGTGCGCGTGGGCGGTTCCGCCGACGACGCCGCGGCCGCGGCCGGCACCGCCCCCGCCGCCGTGACCGGCTCCGCCGCCAAGGCCGCGCTGCCGGCGGCCGAGCCCAAGCAGATCGGCACGTTCTCCGTGACGGCCATCGCCTCCGGCAGCAGCGGCTCGCTGAGCGTCGAGGTCGCCGACCCGGAGGGCGAGGGCCCCGCCGAGCGGTTCAAGCTGATCGTCAAGGACGGCGACAAGGCCGTCGAGAGCTTCGACGTGACCGCCAAGAAGGGCGGCCGCAACTATGTGGTCACGCAGGTGAAGGAGCGCTCGAAGCTCATCACCGTGACCGAGGCCGCGCCGGCCGCGCAGCTGGTCCGCCCGGACAACCAGACGGTGGCCCTCGCGGCCCCGGCGCCCGCGCCCGCCGTACCGGACAAGGCCGTCGAGAACGGCTCGCACCCCGGCCCCGCCCACTACCTCGGCGACTCCGCCGACCGTACCGGCTTCGGCGGTCTGGAGGCCGTGGACGAGATCTCCATGGTCGCCGTGCCCGACCTGATGGCCGCCTACCAGCGCGGCGCGATCGACCTGGAGGCCGTCAAGGCGGTCCAGTTGGGTCTGATCGCGCACTGCGAGCTGATGGGCGACCGCGTCGCGGTCATCGACCCCCCGCCGGGCCTGAACGCCCGTCAGATCCGGGTCTGGCGCCAGGAGACGGCCGGCTACGACTCCAAGTACGCCGCCCTGTACTACCCCTGGATCAAGACCTTCGACCCCGCCAGCGGCTCCTCCCGGCTGATCCCGCCGAGCGGTCACGTGGCCGGCATCTGGGCGCGCAACGACTCCGAGCGCGGTGTGCACAAGGCGCCCGCCAACGAGGTCGTCCGCGGCGCGGTGGACCTGGAGATCCAGATCACCCGCGGTGAGCAGGACCTGCTGAACCCCATCGGCGTCAACTGCATCCGCGCCTTCCCGGGCCGGGGCATCCGCGTCTGGGGCGCCCGCACCCTCTCCTCCGACCCGGCCTGGCGCTACCTGAACATCCGCCGGTACTTCAACTACCTGGAGGAGTCGATCCTGATCGGCACCCAGTGGGTGGTGTTCGAGCCGAACGACCACGCCCTGTGGGCCCGGATCCGGCGCAACATCTCGGCGTTCCTGGTCAACGAGTGGCGCAGCGGCGCCCTGTTCGGCCAGCGGCCCGAGGAGGCGTTCTACGTCAAGTGTGACGAGGAGACCAACCCGCCGGAGTCGGTCGACGTCGGCCGGGTCGTCTGCGAGATCGGCATCGCGCCGGTCAAGCCGGCCGAGTTCGTGATCTTCCGGCTGGCCCAGTTCTCCAGCGGCAGCGGGGAGTTGGAGGAGTAGGCCGCGCGCCGAGCCTCCGTACGGCCCTTTTCGAGACCCTTAGAAGGACAGCGAAGACATGAGTCTCCAGCCGGGTGACGCCCTCACCTCACACAATTTCGGCCTGCAGATCGACGGCGTGATGGTCGAGTACCTCGCCGAGGTCAGCGGTCTGAGCATCGAGCAGGACGTCATCACGTACCAACAGAACACCCCTAACGGCCAGAACGTGGTCAAGAACCTGCCGGGTGTGAAGAAGAACGGCACCTGCACGGTCGTCCGCGGTATGACCCAGTCGGCCTCGTTCACCCAGTGGATCAACGAGTCGATCAGCGGCCAGATGACGACGGCCCGCAAGAACGCGTCGATCATCATGATGGACTTCCAGAACAACCCGGTGAAGCGCTACCACCTCCGCAACGCCTGGTGCAACAAGATCGACGCGAGCACGGTGAAGGCGGGCGAGGCCTCCGCGCTCACCGAGACCGTGACCATCGCGTTCGAAGAACTGGTCATCGAGTAATGCGGCGTTCGGCTGCCAGGGCCGGCGCCGCCGTCACGTACTCCGGCGTGGACGCGGCGGCGTCCGCGCCGGAGACGGACCGGGAGCTGCCGGGGCCGGAGGCGACACCGGCCCCGGCTCCCGCGTCGGCCCCCGTGCGCCAACAGGAGTCACTGCGCACGGAGTTCCCCTTCCAGCTGCCGCGCGGGTACGTCGACGAGACGGGCACCGTCCACCGGGACGGCGTGATGCGCCTGTCGACGGCACGGGACGAGCTGGTGCCGCTGCGGGACGTCCGTGTGCAGGAGAACCCGGCGTACCTGTCCGTGGTCCTGCTCGGCCGGGTCATCACCCGCCTGGGCACGCTGCCCATGGTCCACGACGGGATCGTGGAGAACATGTTCGCCTCCGACCTGGCGTTCCTGCAGGACTTCTACCGCCAGATCAACGCGGAGGGGCACACCCGGGCGGCGGTCCGGTGTCCGCACTGCTCGGAGCCCTTCGAGGTGGAACTCGGCGGGAGCCGCCTGGGGGAATCGTGACGTACGCGACCGACCGGCTGCACGAGGAGATCGCGTACGTCGCTTACCACTTCCACTGGAGCATGGACGAGATCCTGGACCTGGAGCACCACGACCGCCGCCGCTTCACTGACGAGATCGCGTCCCTGGTGACCCGGGCCGGGGCGGAGGGCTGAGCGGTGGGGTTCCTGGACCGGTTGCGGAAGCGGACCGAAGGCGCCGACGTGCCACGGGTCGACGTCACGGCTGACGGTGACGGTGGTGTGCGAGCGGTGGAGCCCACGCCCCCTCCGTCCGCCGCCTCTGCCGCGGACACGCGGGCGCGCCCCGTCGTGGCCGCCTCATGGCCGGGGTTGCCGCCGATTCAGCGGGCCGTGGTGCCCGGGCGGGCCGAGGTGGCGGACGCCGGGTTCGGGGGACGGTTGCCGACCTGGCAGAACCCGTCGTTCGCGGGTACGGCCTCCCCCGCGGTGCTGGACGGACGCGCGAGCGCGAGCCTCGCCGGTGACGCGCCGCGTACGGCCGTGGGCCGACCGGTGCCGGGCCTCGAACGCCACGCCGGCGCCCTGCCCCTGGCCGACCCCGTCACCCCGGTCCAGCGCACTCCGGCGGTACCGCTGCGGGCGCTTCCGGCGCGGGAGTCGGGGACGGGGGCGGGGCCGCGGAGCGCGGCAGTGCCGACCTCCGGTTCGGGCAACGGAGAAGAGGCCCCGGCCCCCTCGGCTTCGGCTCGTGCACCCCAGTGGCGGGCAGCTCCGACACAGGCCCCCGCCGCAGCGCCGCGCCCTGCGCCCGGGGTCCGGGTGACACCGGTACCGGCCGCTGCTTCGTCATCCCCACCGAGGTCCCTGACGAAGGCCCGGACCGGGACAGCGGCCGTACAGCGACGGACACTGCCGGTGGCCCGACGGGCTTCGACGCCTGCGAGCGAGTCGGTGTCGGCATCAACTGACGGTGCCGCGGGCCAAGTTGCACCGACAGGGTCCTCCTCACCGGTCGGGACGGTCTCGCACGACGGTGACGTGGAGCCGTCGGTTCAGCGGGCGCCGGGCGGTCCGGCTTCTGCGAGCACGAGGGCCGTCGCGGGTGGCGAGCCGTCTGGTCCTGTACGGGGTCCCGGTCGGGCTTCCGGTGCCGTGCCGGATGCGCCTGCCCAGGGGCGGCCCACGCACGGGAACTCGTCCGGCGGCGGCACCGTCATGCCGCCCACGCCCCCGCGCACCCCCGCGGTCCCGGCATCCCCCGCAGTCCAACGCCGCGCGGCCTCCGGCTCGGAACGTCCCCGGTCCTCCTCGAACGACAGCGGCGGTACGGCACCTCCTGCCGCCGGCGGCTCCCGGTCCTCGTCCAGCGACGACAGCGGTACGGCACTCCCAGCCCCCGGCGGTCCCCCGTCCTCGTCCAGCGACGACAGCGGTACGGCACTCCCAGCCCCAGGCGGTCCCCCGTCCTCGTCCAGCGACGGCAGCGGTCCGGCACCGGCACCCGTCCAGCGGGCCCGCGCCACGACTCCGGATCTCAGTACGCCTGGCAGCACGGCACCGTCTTCATCCCAGCCGACGTCCGTCAACACACCGGCCGGCCAGGCCGCTTCGCCCTCCACGCCTCCGATCGACGTACAGCGCACGGGATCCGGCGCACCTACCGGTCCATCCGGAACACGGCCGACCACTCCTGCGGTGGGCGTCCCCACGGGAGCCCCCGTACAGCCGGCTGAGGGTGCTTCGAACTCGGGTCCCACGTCCGTTCAGCGCGCGGCGGCCGCGCCCGCCCCGCACCGGGCGGGACCGATCCCGAGCAGCGCGCCCACCCAGACGCAGAACTCTTCCGGAACCCCGGTCCAGGGCACCGGGCCGACTGCCCCCATCGCCGGCACCCCGACGTCACCCCCGGTGCAGCGTGCCATGGCCCCAGCGCACCAACCGCGGACGACGTCGGATACGAACCCCACGTCGACCGAGCACGCGCCGACCACCCCGGCGTCGCAGCAGCCGACGTCGACATCGAGCACCGCGCCGACGTCCGCCCCGAACCTCGGCACCACACCCACCCAGCGCACCGAGCCGGCCGGCACCGCTACCGGCTCCCCGGCAGCGCCCTCCGTACAGCGGGCTCCGACCACCGCGTCCACGGCACACCGGTCAGGGGCGCCGTCGAGCACAACGCCTGCAAACGCCCCGAGCCCCGCCGCACCCCCCATCGCGCACCGGTCGGGGGCGGCGTCGACCGCGAATCCCACGCCTGTCCAGCGCACGGCGGCCACGTCGGCCCCGAACACCGCCAGTCCGAGCAGTGGCGCCCCCGCACTCCCGCTCGGCGGCGCGACGACCACGGCCTCGGAAGCACAGCCCCCCACCCCCGCTTCCGCCACCGCCCCGCGTACCGAACCCGGAACCGGCCCGACCATCCAGCGGACCGAGCAGTCCTCCGTCACCACTCCCTCATCGGCTCAGCGGCACGCCACCCCCGGCAGCACCCCCATCCCGCCCGCACCGCAGCCGACGACGCCCAGCTCGACGGCAGTTCGCCCGACGCACCCCACGTCATCCGTCCCCGTCGGCGCGCCCATCCAGCGAGCCCCCAAGCCCGCCACCCCGCGCTCCACACCCCCTGCGCCACCGGTCCAGCGAACCGCCAACCGCCCGGGTCTCGGAGCCCCGATCGCCTCCCAGCCCGCCCCCTCCCGAAGCCCGCACCCGGGACCTGTGGCCGTCAACTCCCCTGCGCCCAAGCCGACTCCCGCCCCGCCCGCTTCCCCGCCGGCGCCCCCGATCCGGCACACCGACACCACCTCGCCCTCCGCGGGCCCCGGTTCAGCCGCGCGCCCGACGACCTCCGCGGCCTCGACGACCGACACACCGACCCCCTCCATCCAGCGGACCAAGTCCATCTCCCCGCCGAGCACCGCCCCCTCCGCCGCATCCCGCCGCCCCGCCCTGGGCGCGCCCCTGCCCACATCCCCCGCGGACACCACCCCCCTCGCCGGATCCCTCGCGGAACCGCACCACCCCACACCCCAGCCGCCCACACCGCAGCCCCCCGCGGCCCCCACGTCCCCAACTCCCCTCCTCCCACACCCAGTCCAGCGCACCACAACAGCGACCACCCCGGCTCCGACCCCAGCGCCCACCCCCCTCAAGGTCGCCCCCCTACACCAGCCGGCACCCCGTACCACCACCCCCGGCGCCCCCTCTCCCCTCCCCGTGGCCCCCCTCACTCCTCCACCCGTCGTCCAACGCCTCGGGTTCGGCAAGAAGGCCAAGTCCCCCGCCAAGCCCCCGGCGAAGTCCGCCACCGGTGCCCTCGCCGCGTCGGCCGCGGCCGTCGTCGCCTCCGCCACGCCCGCCCTCACCCACCGGACCTCTCAGGCACCCCGGTCGGCCGCGTCGCACGGCACCCCCCCGCCCCCGTACAGCGCGTCGGCCGCCGCCCCGCCGCCGTACGAACCGCCTCCGCCCTACACGCCACCGGCCACACCCCCGCCCGCGTACACGGAGATCCCCGCCGGCGCCTTCGACCCCCGTGAACTCACCGACTTCCAGCTCGACGAGCTCGTGCACCGGATCATCGGCCGCATCACCCGCCTGATCCGTACCGAACTCCGCCTGGACCGCGAACGCATCGGCAAGCTCCGCGACCCCCGTCACTGACCGCATCCGACCCCAACCCGCCATCCACCCCGAACGACAGAAAGGCCGGCCGCGATGTCCCGCCAGGACCCGGGCTCCACCATCTGGTTCTCCCTCAGCATCGACGGTGAGAGCCTCGGCTACTTCAACGGCTGTGAGGGACTGTCGTCGCAGGTGGAGATCGAGCAGCGCCAGGAGGGCGGCAACAACGGCTTCGTCTGGCAGCTGCCGACCCGCGTGACGTTCTCGAACATCCGGCTGACCCGCCCGCTGACCCCGGACACGGCGAAGGTCGCCAAGTGGATCTCGTCCGTGCAGACCGGCATCAAGCGCCCCACGGCGCAGATCGCGGCGCTCAGGGCGGACGGTTCGGAAGTCGCGCGGTGGGGGCTGATCGACGTGCTGCCGGTCAGCTGGACCGGCCCCTCCCTGGACCCCGCCAGCCCGGCCGTGGCGACCGAGGTGCTGGAGATCGCCCACCACGGGTTCACGGACTGAGAGGGACCGCAGACATGGCCAAGGGCAGCAAGAGCGGCGCCGGCAAGAGCCTCGTACGCGCCACGCTCGCGATCCACGAACCGCCGAAGGGCAAGAGCAGGACGCCCGGCGGGATCATCAAGACATTCGGCTTCGACTTCAACCCGGCGCAGCTGTCGCTGACCCGCCGCGCGCAGTGGAAGGTGACCCCGGCGCAGATCGAACGGGACGGCCCGCTCCCGGAGTTCATGGGCGCCGAGCCGCGGGAGATGGGTGTGGAGATCTTCCTCGACACCTCCGACGAGCCGACCAGCAACACCGTGCTGAAGAAGGTCGAGTCGCTGCTGGCCTGCTGCGAGGTGACGAGCAAGAGCATCGCCGCCAAGCAGCCGTCGCCGCCGTGGGTCGTCTTCCAGTGGGGGTCGTTCTCGACGGCCCGGTTCACGGCGTACGTCAGCTCGGTCGAGGCCAGTTACACGCTGTTCTCGACGACCGGCGTGCCCATCCGCGCCACCTGCAAGCTCCAGTTGCACGAGATCCCCAGCAAGACCAAGGGGCAGAACCCGACCTCCGGCGCGCTCACCGCGCAGCGCGTGCACCGGGTCGTGGCGGGCGACTCCCTGCAGTCGCTGGCCTGGCGGGAGTACGGCAACGCGGCCGCCTGGCGTTCCATCGCCGAGGCCAACGGCATCGACGACCCCCAACAGCTGCGCACCGGCGTCGAACTGGTGCTGCCGGCCGCCGAGGAGGTGCGTACCTGATGGTGCAGTCCGCTTTCTCCAACGTCGTCGATGTGAAGATCGGCGGCGCCAAGCTGCCGCCCGAGTTCGCCCCGGACCTGGTGGACAGTTACGTCGACCAGGGCGTCGGCGTACCGGCCGCGTTCCGGCTGACCTTCCGCGACCCGTACCGGCTGCTGCTGGGCAAGCTGAACATCACCTTCGGCACCAAGGTGGTGTTCGCGCCCGTGGCGGACGGCGAGGGTGCCGGGGATCCGCTGCTGACCGGTGAGGTCACGGGACTTGAGGCCGACTACGACGGCACCGGCTCCTACACCGTCATCCGCGGCTACGACCTCGGCCACCGGCTGCTGCGCCAGCGCCGCGTGGCCGCCTACCGCAACCAGAGCGCCTCCGACATCGCCCGCAAGCTGGCCGCCAAGGACGGTGTGCCGATCGGGCGGATCGAGTCGACCAAGACGGTGTACGAGTTCATCTCCCAGTCCAATGTGACCGACTGGGACTTCCTCGCCCGGCTCGCGGACGAGAACGAGATGGTGATGTCCGTCGACGCGGACGGCAAGTTCCAGTTCGTGCGGCCCAAGTCGGCCGCCGGGGCGCCCTCTCCGGACACCGACGGCGACAAGAGTCCGTTCGTCCTGCAGGCCGGGCACGACATCCTGCGGCTGCGGGCCGCCGTCACCGCCGCCGACCAGGTGGGCAAGGTCGAGTCCCGCGGGTGGGACGTGACCACGAAGAAGAAGCTGACGGCCACCTCGCCGGCCTCCTCCAACCCCGGTATCACCATCGGCACTTCGCCGGGTGCGGCGGCCGGAAAGTTCACGTCGGCCACGCTTGTGGAGACGGGCACGCCCTACGACAAGCAGAACGAGGTGAAGTTCGCCGCCGACGCGCTCGCCGACGACGTCACCGGCTCGTTCGCCGAGCTGGAGGTCGTCGCGCGCGGAAACCCCAAGCTGCGCCCGGGAGTTCCGGTGGCGCTGGCGGACGTCGGGGTGCCGTTCGAGGGCAAGTACACGGTGACGTCCGTACGGCACGTCTTCGGGGACGGCAAGCACTACGAGTCGTGGGTGACGGTCAGCGGCCGGCAGTGGCGGTCGCTGTACGGGCTGGCCTCGGGCGGGGCGGACACCGCGCCCCGGCTGCCCAGTGTGGCCAACGCGCTGGTCACCGACGTCAACGACCCGCTCAAGCAGGGTCGGGTCAAACTGCAGTTCCCGTGGCTGGACGACACCTACGTCAGCGACTGGACGCGGACCGTGCAGATGGGCGGCCTCGGCGGGGGCGGGATCTTCCCGCTGGACGTCAACGACGAGGTGCTGGTCGCCTTCGACCGGGGCGCGCTGGACCATCCGTTCGTGATCGGCGGGCTCTACAACGGCCGGGACAAACCGACCGTGGTGAGCGATGTGCCTCTTCACGACACCGTACGGAAGAAGGCGAGCCGGCACACCGTCTCCGACCGGGACGGCAACCGGATGGACCTGCTCAGCCAGAAGACCGGCCTGCGCAGACAGGGGGTCCGGCTGATCTCCGGCGACAAGCAGCTGACCATCAACCTGGACCGGACGAAGACCGAGATCACCATCGACAGCAAGGGATCGGTCACCATCAAGGGCAGCCGGTCGGTCTCGGTGGAGGCGGGTACCGATCTGTCGCTCAGCGCCCGGCGCAACCTGACCATCAAGAGCGGCGCCGCGCTGAGCATCCAGGGCAGCATGGTCAACGTGCGCGCGCCCGAGATCGGGCTGACGGCGACGGGCGCCCTGAACATGACGGGCACCGTCACCAACCTCACCGGCCTGACGACCCTGCAGCTCAACTCCCCTCTGACGACGGTCAAGGGAGCCAACTTCACGGTCGCGGCCCCCACGTTCCTGTGCGCCACCATCCCCGTACCGGCGCCGCTGTGAACCGTTTTCGAGCAAGGCAGGTGGAGTTCTGATGGCCGAGCAGTTCGTCGGTTCCGGCTGGTCGTTCCCGTTGCGCATCGGGCCGACCGGCGGGATCGCGCTGGTCAGCGGGGAGCGCGAGATCGAGGAGGCGATCCGGCTCGTCCTGTCGACCTCGCCGGGCGAACGGCCCATGCGGCCGGACTTCGGCTGCGCGATCCACGACCTGGTCTTCGCGCCGGTCAACGAGCAGACCGCGGGCCGTATCCAGCACGAGGTGCACGTCAGCCTGGACCGCTGGGAGCCGCGTATCGAGGTCGAGGACGTCGAGGTCACGGCGGGCGCCGACCAGAGCGTGCTGTTCATCGACGTCCGCTACTCGATCCGCGGCACCAACAACCCGCGCAGCCTGGTCTTCCCGTTCTACGTCATTCCGTCCCACGAGGAGCCCGACGCCGGCCCCGGCGCGGGCAACTCCCCTGAAAGCGACCGCTGATGGCCCTGCCCTCCCCCAATCTCGACGACCGCCGCTTCCAGCAGTTCGTCGACGACGCCAAGCGCTACATCCAGCAGCGCGCCCCGGAGTGGACCGACCACAACGTCTCCGACCCGGGCGTCACCCTGGTCGAGACGGTGGCGCACATGGCGGACCAGATCGTCTACCGGCTCAACCGGGTGCCGGAGAAGAACCATCTGGCCTTCCTGGACCTGGTCGGGATCACCCTGTTCCCGCCCTCGGCCGCGCGCACGGACGTGACGTTCTGGCTGTCGGCGCCCCAGGAGGAGTCGATCGCCGTGCCGCTGGGCACCGAGGTGGCCACCATGCGCACCGAGAGCGAGGAGGCGGTGGTCTTCGCGACCGAGCGCGAACTGACCGTCGTCCCGTGCGAGTTGCGGCATCTGCTGGTGCAGCACAAGGGCGAGGCGGCGGTGGAGCGCACGCACGACCTGGCCGAGGACGACAAGGATCTGCTCTGCTTCTCGGAGTCCCCGGATCCGGGTGACTGCATGCTGCTGGGGCTGAGCGCGGCCGTGCCGCACTGCGCGATCGCGCTGGACCTGGACAGCCGGGTGGACGGCGTCGGCGTGGACCCGCGGCAGCCGCCGCTGGTGTGGGAGGCGTGGACCGCGGACGGCTGGCAGACCTGCGAGGTCGACCGGGACGGCACCGGCGGTCTGAACCGTCCCGGTGAGGTGGTCCTGCACGTGCCCGGCGGGCACGTGCTGTCCCGCAACGCCGGTCAGGAGGGCGGCTGGATCCGCTGCCGGGTCACCGAGCCGCTGCCCGGCCAGCCCTTCTACACCACCTCGCCCACCATCCGCGCCGCCGAGGCCTTCACCGTCGGCGGCACCACGGGTGTCGTCCACGCCGAGACGGTGTACGACGAGGCGCTCGGCGAGTCGACCGGTCTGCCCGGTCAGCGGCTTCGGCTGATGCACGCGCCCGTGGTCGGCGACGACCCGCCGGTGCTGCTGCAGACGGCCGAGCACGAGGGCTGGGTCGACTGGCAGGTGGTCCCCAACTTCGCGGGCTCGGGGCCGTACGACCGGCACATCACCCTCGACGCGACGACCGGGGAGATCGCCTTCGGACCGGCGGTGCGCGAACCGGACGGCACGCTGCGGCAGTACGGCACGGTCGCGCCCAAGGGCTCCCCGATCCGCGCCCGCCGGTACCGCACCGGCGGCGGCCGGGCCGGCAACGTGGCCCGGGGCGCGGTGCAGATCCTGCGCACCTCCATCCCGTACGTCTCCGAGGTCGTCAACCGTGAGGCCGCGCGCGGCGGGGTGGACGGCGAGACGGTCGAGGAGGCGAAGGTACGGGCGCCGATCACGCTGCGCGCCCAGGAGCGGGCGGTGACCCTGCGGGACTACGAGGAGCTGGCCCGCCGCGCCGCCCCGGAGACCGCGCGCATCACCTGCCTGGAGGGCGAGGAGGGCGAGCACGGGGCCTACGCGGTACGGGTGTTGGTCGTCCCGCAGGCCGTCCCGGACCCCGGCGGCAGACTGCGCTTCGAACAACTGGTGCCCGGGGACGCCCTGTTGGACCGGATCACCCGCCATCTGGACGAACGGCGGCTGATCGGGACCAGGTTGGCGGTCGGGCCGCCGTACTACCAGGGCGTGACCGTCGTCGCCACCGTCCACGCCTTCCGGGGCGTCGACACGGACAAGGTGCGGCGCGAGGCCCATGACGCGCTGTACCGGCACCTGGATCCGCTGACCGGGGGCGCGAACGGCACGGGGTGGCCGTTCGGCCGCCCCGTCCAGGCCGGTGAGGTGTTCGCGGTGCTGCAACGGGTGCCCGGGGTGGAGCTGGTCGACGAGGTGGTCCTGCACCCGGCGGACCCGTTGACCGGCAAACGGGGCGAGGCGACGGACCGCATCGACCTCTCGGCGCCGTCGCTGGTCTTCTCGTTCGACCACCGCGTCCGGGTGATCGGGGACAGCGCATGAGGGGGTCCATCGACGGTCTCGGCTCCTCCGCGCCGATCGGCATGATGCTGCCGGCCGTCTTCGCGGACGACGATCTCGCCCAGCGGTTCGTCGCGGGGCTCGACGAGACGGTCGCGCCGATCCACAGCGTGCTGGACTGCCTCGACACCTACTTCCGGCCGTCCCTCGCCCCGCTCGACTTCGTCCAGTGGCTGGGGAGTTGGGTGGGCGCGGAGACGGACGGCGGCGAACCGGAGCCGCTGCTGCGGGCGGCCGTGGCCGCGGCGGCGTATCTCCACCGCATCCGTGGCACGCGGCGCGGGCTGGCGGAGGCCGTGCGGCTGGCGTTCGGCGTCGAACCGGAGATCACGGAGAGCGGCGGCGCGTCCTGGAGCGCCCGCCCGCTCGGCCCGTTCCCCGGCACTCCCCGCCCCCGTCTCCACGTCCACCTCCGCCTCCCCGCACCCACCCCGGCGGACCACCACCGCCTGGACACGCTCGTGGCGACCGCCCGCCCCGCCCATATGCCGTACACGGTCCAGGTGACCGCCACCGCTCCCGCCGAAAGGACCCCGTCCCCATGACGACCACCCAGAACTGCGCCGAATGCGGCACCCGCGCGGAACCGGGCCAGTCATTCTGCGACGCCTGCGGCGCGGTGCTCAGCTGGAAGGACCGCGAGCCAAGAAGCAACCGCCCGTCGACGGCCGCGGACCCCACGTCCGACCCGAGCAACGAAGCCGACGGCACGGCGGGCCGACGTGAGGCTTCCGACGGCGTGTTGACGGACACGAGCAGCAGGACCGAAGCGAGCGGCAGCACCAGCGGCAGGACCCACGCGAGCAACGGGGACGGCGCCTCCGGCAGCCGGTTCGGCGCTACGGCTGACGCGAGCAGCGCATCGGGCAGCGCGATCGGCGGATCCGGCGGCGCCGCCCACCGCACCCCCGGCGCGGACGCCGCCGCCGGTGGCGCGGGGGAGGCCTTCGGGCGGACGGACGGTGGCGGGGTCGGTCGTGCGGACGGCTCTGCCGCGGGCACCGGGGTCTCCGGTGAGCCCTCGGACCGCGGTGGGCTGGGGGACGCCCCCGCCTCGGCCTCGGCGGCGGGATCCGGCACGACCGCCCCTTCGGCCACCTCGGCGGCGGCCGGTCCGTCCTCCTCCGCCGCCTCCGACCACGGCCCCGGCTGGGACGCCTTCTCGCGGCCGGACGGCGGCGCCGGTCTGGCCCGTACCCCCAGGGACCTCTTGGTCTCCGGTACCGCCACCGACGTTGACCGAGCCGCACCCGGTAGCGACCCCACCGACGGCGATCCCGCCACCCCGGCCGCCGCACCGGCGCCCGCCGCCGCACCGAACTCGCCCTCCCCGAGCGCCTCTTCGAACCCCACCCCGCCCATGGACGACACAGCCCCCACCGAACCGGTCCCCGCGGCGGCCGTCACGACGCCCCTCCCCGAGGTCGCGTCCACCCCAGCGTCCGCCCCGCCCCAGGCTCCCTCCGATCCGAGCGGCCTCACCGACCGCGCCCGCCAACTCCTCGTCCCCGTGGCCGACCCGGAGCCCCGCCCCGCGGCGGCCCCCTCCGTCGCCCCCGTCCTCCCCGGCCGCCCCGTCCCCCAGCGGCCGCAGGTCGTACGGGCCCCCGGTGAGGAACTCGGCGCGGACGGCGGCACCCCGTGTCCCTGGTGCGGCACCCGTAACCGCCCCGACCGGCACTTCTGCACGCGCTGCGCGATGCCGATGACCGGCGAGGCCCAGTCCCCCGGCCGACTGCCCTGGTGGCGGCGGCTGTTCGGGGCAGGCAACCGCGAGACCCCGTGGGCCGGCGACCGCCCCCGGCTGCGCCGCGCCTTCGACCGCGTACTGACCTGGCTGGGCGCGGCGGTCGTACTGACCCTGCTGATCGTGGGCGCCGTCAACCTCCCCCAGGGCATCCAGGCGACCCGGGACCACTTCTCCAAGCGCGCCCCGGTGGACCCGGACAGCTACAGCGCCTCCCGCTCCTACCCGGGCCACAAGCCCGACCTGGCCTTCGACAAGTTCAACAACACCTGGTGGGGTCCGGGTGTGTCGGACTCGGGCCAGGGCCAGTGGATCGAGGCGAAGTTCAACGAGCCGACCCGTCTGCTGGACCTGCGGATCACCCCCGGCGTCTCCACCCGCGCCGACCAGCTCCAGCAGTCGGCCCGCCCGCACCGCATCGAGGCCACCGTCACCCTGGCCAACGGCAAGAAGACCACCCGTCAACTCGTCCTCGACCAAGGCCCGGGCAGCCAGCGCGAGCCCTTCCGCGTCGGCGAGGTCACCGCGGTCCGCTTCACCATCGAGTCGGCCTACGGCACGGACGCCAGCAAGCAGGTCGCGATCGCCGAGATCGAGTTCTACGGCCCGTCCAACGCCAACTCCTCCTGACCACACGCACAACCGGGCGCGCCCCGGTGGCCGGCGACAGACGCCGGCCACCGGGGCGCCGTCGTGTGCGGGCCACTCACGGATAGACACTCCGAACCTGACCGGTCATAATCGGACCGTCCAATAATGGAGTGTCAGCAGCTTCTTGTCCGCACCAGAAGGAAACGACGAATGGCCGAGGCCATGGCGCAGACCGCCGCCGAGCCGCACCAACCGACTGCCGCGCCCGTGCCGGTCAGCCCGGAGCGATTGATCTACTTCTCCGACGCGGTGGTGGCCATCGCCATCACCCTGCTGGCGCTGGAGCTGCCGGTGCCCGGCGGCGACGCCCACGGCGACAGCGGCGTACTGCACTTCCTGCGCGAACACCTGACGGAGTACGTCGCGTTCCTCGTCAGTTTCTCGGCCATCGCCGTCCACTGGATGGTCCACCAGCGCCTCTTCCGGTACGCGACCGGCCTGACGGGCAGCGTCATCCGCTGGAACCTGCTCTGGCTGCTCACGATCGTCGTCACACCGTTCACGACGAAGCTGCTGACCAGCGAAGCCGACGCGTTCCGGATCCAGTTCATCACCTACGCGGCGGTCCAGGTCCTGACCGGCCTGTCCTTCCGGCTGGCCTTCGCGGACCTGCGCAGGTCCGGACTGCTGCGCGCCGACACCCCGCCCGGGGCCGTCGAGGACACCCTGATCTGGGTGACCGCGATGATCACGACCTTCACGCTGTCGATACCTCTCGCCCTGGCCACGCACTGGGCGTCCCTGTCCTGGTGCCTGCTCCCCCTGACCAGACTGGCCCTGGACCGCCTCGGACGCCGGATCAAGGGCACGACCGCCGGATAAGCGCGCTACCGGGAGTGCCGTGGCACCTACAACCCCACGATCGCGTTCCACCGCCTCGCGAACTCCACCCGCTCCCTCGACGTGATGTCCCGTGCGATCACCAGCCGTTGGCGCATCTTGGCGTCGGGGAAGATCAGCGGGTTCCCGGCGAGGGCGGCGGTGTCCTTGTCCTTGGCGGAGGCCAGGACCTCACGGGCGGCCGGGACGGGGCAGACGTAGTTGACCCAGGCGGCGAGTTCGGCGGCGGTCCCGGGGTCGTAGTAGTAGTCGACGAGCCGTTCCGCGTTGCGCTTGTGCAGGGCGCGGTCGGGGATCATCAGGGAGTCCGACCACAGCTCGGCGCCCTCCTCGGGGACGACGAAACGGATGTCGGGGTTGTCGGCCTGGAGTTGGATGACGTCACCGGAGTAGGCCTGACAGGCGAGGACGTCACCGGTCACCAGGTCCTTCGTGTAGTCGTTGCCGGTGAAGCGGCGGATCTGGCCGTCGCTGACGTACTTCTCCACCTGGTCGCACACCGTGTGGAAGTCGGCGGCGGTCCACCGGGTGATGTCGACGCCGTTGCCCTGCATCAGCAGCGCGAACGCCTCGTCCAGACCGGAGAGGAGGGTCACCCGGCCCTTGAGGTCCTTCGCCCACAGGTCGGAGACATGACGGACCTCCCGGCCGAGCTTCCGGTGGTTGTACGCGATGCCGGTGATCCCCGACTGCCACGGCACGGTGTACCTGCGGCCCGGGTCGAAGGCGGGGGAACTCAACTGCGGGTCAAGGTACTTGGCCACGTTGGGCTGGCGGGCCCGGTCCATCTGCTGGACCCACCCCAGCCGGACGAACCGCGCGCACATCCAGTCGGACATGACGATCAGGTCCCGTCCGGTCTGCTGGTGGTTCATCAGCGCCGGGCTGATCTTGCCGAAGAACTCGTCGTTGTCGTTGATCTCCTCGGTGTACTTGACGGAGATCCCGGTGCGCTTCTCGAAGGCGTCGAGCGTGGGCCGCCGGTTCGGGTCGGCGTCGTCGACGTCGATGTACAGCGGCCAGTTCGCCCACGTCAGTCTCCTCTGACGGGCCGACAGATCCGCGACGGCGCGCTCACCGGGCCGCACATAGGCCGCGGGCACTCCGCAGCCGGCCACTGAGCCGAGGAGCGCGAGCAGCAGTGAACGACGGGGAAGCGAAAGGTTCTTCGGCGTCAGGGGCATGGGCGCAGCATCCCGCCCCCGCCCGCGCGACGACAATCGACGCCGCGTCAAGGAGCGAGGCGCCGGGACCGGACACCTTGTCGATGTCCGGTCCCCGGGTGTCCGTACCTCACGCCTCCAGCGACGTCATCACGTGCTTGATCCGCGTGTAGTCCTCGAAGCCGTAGCCCGACAGGTCCTTGCCGTAGCCCGACTTCTTGAAGCCGCCGTGGGGCATCTCCGCGACCAGCGGGATGTGCGTGTTGATCCACACGCATCCGAAGTCCAGCTTCTTCGACATCCGCATGGCCCGCCCGTGGTCCTTGGTCCACACCGAGGAGGCGAGGGCGTACTCGACGCCGTTGGCCCACTCCACGGCCTGGTCCTCGTCCCGGAAGGACTGGACGGTGATGACCGGTCCGAAGACCTCCTTCTGGATGATCTCGTCGTCCTGCTTGAGTCCGGAGACGACGGTCGGCGCGTAGAAGTAGCCCTTGTCACCGACCTGGTGGCCACCGGTCTCGACCTTGGCGTGCGCGGGCAGCCGCTCGATGAATCCGGTCACCTGCTTGAGCTGGTTGGGGTTGTTCAGCGGACCGAAGAGCACGTCCTCGTCGTCCGGCTGCCCGGTCTTCGTCTCGCCGGCCGCCTTCGCGAGCGCCGCGACGAACTCGTCGTGGATGGACTCGTGCACGAGGACGCGCGTGGCCGCCGTACAGTCCTGTCCGGCGTTGAAGAACCCGGCCACGGAGATGTCCTCCACGGCCTTGGCGATGTCCGTGTCCTCGAAGACGACGACGGGCGCCTTGCCGCCCAGCTCCAGGTGGACCCGCTTCAGGTCCTTGGACGCGGACTCGGCGACCTGCATACCGGCGCGCACCGACCCGGTGATGGAGGCCATCGCGGGGGTCGGGTGCTCGACCATCAGCCGGCCCGTCTCCCGGTCACCGGTGATGACGTTGAAGACGCCCTTCGGCAGGATCTCCCCGATGATCTCCGCGATCAGCACGGTCGAGGCGGGCGTGGTGTCGGAGGGCTTCAGCACCACCGTGTTGCCGGCCGCGATCGCCGGCGCGAACTTCCACACGGCCATCATCATCGGGTAGTTCCACGGCGCGACCTGCGCGCAGACGCCGACCGGCTCACGGCGGACGATCGAGGTGAGCCCCTCCATGTACTCGCCGGCCGAGCGGCCCTCCAGCATCCGGGCCGCGCCCGCGAAGAAGCGGATCTGGTCGACCATGGGCGGGATCTCCTCGGACCGCGTGAGCCCGATCGGCTTGCCCGTGTTCTCGACCTCGGCCGCGATGAGTTCCTCGGCGCGCTCCTCGAAGGCGTCGGCGATCTTCAGCAGGTGCTTCTGCCGCTCGGCAGGGGTCGTGTCGCGCCAGGCCGGGAAGGCCGCGGCGGCGGCCGCCATCGCGGCGTCGACGTCCGCCTGACCGGACAGCGGCGCGGTCGCGTAGGCCTTGCCCGTCACGGGGTTGACCACCTCGGTGGTCCGTCCGTCGGCGGCGTCCCGGAACTCACCGTCGATGTAGTTGCGCAGACGACGCAGCTCGGTGCTCACTGCCGGCCCTCCAAGTTCGGTGTCCATTACCTGAGACACCACCCTAATCCGCGAGCCCACGTTTTCAACACCCCCACTCCCACCGATCCTGCGAATTCCGCAGATCTCAGTCACGTAAACAACGAATTTCATTGTTCATGGCTTGCGGAACTGTCGAGACGTCGTGCACAGTGACCTCGTGGCCAGTCGAAGCGCAGAGCAAAGGGACTCCTCCCGCGAGTCCAGGAACGGCACTCCCCATCTGGATGCCGTCTCCCTCGCCATCATCGAGCAGCTCCAGGAGGACGGCAGGCGTCCGTACGCCGCGATCGGCAAGGCCGTGGGCCTGTCCGAGGCGGCCGTGCGCCAGCGCGTGCAGAAGCTGCTCGACCAGGGCGTGATGCAGATCGTCGCCGTCACGGACCCGCTCACCGTGGGCTTCCGCCGGCAGGCGATGGTCGGGATCAACGTCGAGGGCGATGTCGAGAAGATCGCCGAAGCGCTGACTGACATGTCGGAAGTCGAGTACGTGGTGATGACCGCGGGCTCGTTCGACATCCTCGCCGAGATCGTCTGCGAGGACGACGACCACCTGCTGGACGTCATCAACAAACGCATCCGGTCACTGCCCGGCGTGCGCTCCACCGAGAGCTTCGTCTACCTCAAGCTCAAGAAGCAGACCTACATGTGGGGAACCCGATAACCGTGAGCCAGAAGGACCTCAGCAAGACCGCGTACGACCACCTGTGGATGCACTTCACCCGCATGTCCTCGTACGAGAACTCCCCCGTCCCGACGATCGTGCGCGGCGAGGGCACCTACATCTACGACGACAAGGGCAAGCGCTACCTCGACGGTCTCGCCGGTCTGTTCGTGGTCCAGGCCGGTCACGGCCGCACGGAACTCGCCGAGACCGCCTTCAAGCAGGCCCAGGAGCTGGCGTTCTTCCCGGTCTGGTCCTACGCCCACCCCAAGGCCGTGGAGCTGGCCGAGCGGCTGGCCGACCACGCCCCGGGCGACCTGAACAAGGTCTTCTTCACCACCGGCGGCGGCGAGGCGGTCGAGACCGCCTGGAAGCTGGCCAAGCAGTACTTCAAGCTGGTCGGCAAGCCCACCAAGTACAAGGTCATCTCCCGCGCGGTCGCTTACCACGGCACCCCGCAGGGCGCCCTGTCCATCACGGGCCTGCCCGGCCTGAAGGCGCCGTTCGAGCCGCTGGTCCCGGGCGCGCACAAGGTGCCGAACACCAACATCTACCGCGCCCCGCTCTTCGGCGACGACCCCGAGGCCTTCGGCCGCTGGGCCGCCGACCAGATCGAGCAGCAGATCCTCTTCGAGGGCCCGGACACGGTCGCCGCGGTCTTCCTGGAGCCGGTCCAGAACGCCGGCGGCTGCTTCCCGCCCCCGCCCGGCTACTTCCAGCGGGTGCGCGAGATCTGCGACCAGTACGACGTGCTCCTCGTGTCGGACGAGGTCATCTGCGCCTTCGGCCGCCTCGGCACGATGTTCGCCTGCGACAAGTTCGGCTACGTCCCGGACATGATCACCTGCGCCAAGGGCATGACCTCGGGCTACTCCCCGATCGGCGCCTGCATCATCTCCGACCGCCTCGCCGAACCCTTCTACAAGGGCGACAACACCTTCCTGCACGGCTACACCTTCGGCGGCCACCCGGTCTCCGCCGCGGTGGGCCTGGCCAACCTCGACCTCTTCGAGCGCGAGGGCCTCAACCAGCACGTGCTGGACAACGAGGGCGCCTTCCTGTCCACCCTGCAGAAGCTGCACGACCTGCCGATCGTCGGCGACGTCCGCGGCAACGGCTTCTTCTACGGCATCGAGCTGGTGAAGGACAAGGCCACTAAGGAGTCCTTCAACGACGAGGAGACCGAGCGCGTCCTGTACGGCTTCCTCTCCAAGGCCCTCTTCGACAACGGCCTGTACTGCCGTGCCGACGACCGCGGCGACCCGGTCGTCCAGCTCGCTCCGCCGCTGATCTCCAACCAGGACACGTTCGACGAGATCGAGCAGATCCTGCGCGCGACGCTGACGGAGGCGTGGACGAAGCTCTGATGAGCTGACTCTGTGATCAACAACGGCCCCGGTGCCGCCCGTTCGAGTGAGAAACGGGCGCCCGGGGCCGTGTGCTGTCCGTCCTCCGGGCGGTGCCTGCCTAGCGTGCGAGTGACCGATCGGCCCTGCCTTCGTTCCCCCGCACGGGGGATCGGCACGGCAAAAACGGATCTGACTCGAGGTGTACGCCCATGGTGGCCCCGCCGGACAACGACGTGCTCTGGGCACGCACCCTGCACTTCCAGCACAGCGACGGCTCGCCCGCGCTTCTCGGCGTCTCCATCGGCGTCCAGGAGGGCGAGATCCTCGCCATCAGCGGGCCGCGCGGCAGCGGCAAGACGACCCTGCTGCGCTGTCTGTCCGGACTGGTGGCGGCCCAGCGCGGCGAAGTCTGGTTCAACAGCGTGCCCGTCCACACGATGGGCCCGCTGACCCGGGAACGGCTGCGCCGCGACCGGTTCGGCTGGATCGACCCGGCGCCGGTCCTGGTCCCCGAGCTCAACGTCTGGGAGAACGCGGCACTTCCCCTGATGCTGCGCGGCACGAGCCGCCGCCGGGCCAGGACGGCCGCGCTGGAATGGCTGGAACGCCTCGACGTCGGCGACCGCTCCCGCCACCGTCCGCACGAACTGACCCAGGCGGAACGCCAGCGCGTCTCGATCGCCCGCGCCCTGGCCCCCGCGCCGACGGTCCTGTTCGCCGACGAGCCGACGGCCCCGCTGCACCGCGCGGACCGGGCGCACGTCCTGCGGACCCTGACCACCGCGGCCCGCTCGCACGGCATCACGGTGGTCCTGGCGACCCACGACGCGGAGACGGCGGCTCTCGCCGATCGCACGGTGCCCCTGCTGGACGGCCGTCGCGTGACCACGGTCCACCTCCCGCCGATGGCGGAGGCGGAGGCGCGGGGCCCGGAGAGCCGACGGAGCGGGCCGGGCGGCCGGGGGACCGGGTCCGAAGGCCAGGGGGCCGCGTGCTCGCTCTCCGTCTGACCCGCACCGCCCGTCCGGCCGTCCATCTGCGCCGGCTGCTGGTGACCCTGGCCTCGGGCGGCACCGGCTTCCTGCTCCTGTGCAGCCTCGGCCACGCCCTGAGCCACCCCGACTCCCCGTCCGTCTCGGCCCTCCGCCTGGCCTGGTGTCTGACGCCACTGGCGGCCACGGTCCATCTGGCGGTGGCGGTCTCCCGTACCGACCCGGCCGCGAAGCCCCGCCCGGGCCTGTCCTCCATCGGCCTGGGCCCGGCCCGTCTGATGACCATCGCGGCCACGACGACGGCCCTGTCCACCACCCTGGGCTCCCTGCTGGCGCTCCTGCTCTTCCTGCATCTGCGGGGTGACCTGACGGGCATTCCCTTCGACGGCGCGGCAGCGGACGCGCTGGCGGCAGACAAGCCGTTGCCCCTCCCGGCGTCCGTGACGCTCCTGTCCCTGGTCCCGGCGCTGGCGTCGGCGGCGGTGGCGCTCGTCCTGCGCCCCCGTGACGCGCGGCCGGGCGCCGCGCGCGGCACGGCCCGCCCGTACGGCCGCTTCGGCGCCTACGGCAGATCGGCCGCACGGGAGAGGTTCGTGGCGTACGGCCGCTTCGGCGCCCGCCTCCGCGGGGGCCGCCCCGCGGCACGTCCGCCCATGGACGGGCGCGGCGCGGAGGGCGTCGCACCGGCGCACACGGGCGAAACGCCACCCGTCACGGACATGCCCCCGCCGGGCCAGGACCCCACCCGGCCCCCGGCCCCCCGCACCGCTCCCTCCGGCCTCCCCTGGGGCATCGCGACCCTCGCCGCAGGCGTCGCGGTGGAGGCCTACGCGAGCCTCACGACCCGGAACCGGACCGTCGAACTCCCCGGCGGCCTCACCACCGCCACCCCCGCCGTCCTCGTCGGCCTCGCCCTGACCGTCCTCGGTCTGGCCCTCGCCGCCCCTGCCCTCACCCATCTCACCGGCCGCCTGCTCCAGTCCGCCGGCCCCGGCGCCCTGCGCCTCCTGGCGGGCCGCGTCCTCATGGAGGAGGCCACCCGCATCGGCCGCCCCCTCGGCATCGTCTGCGCCGTCGCCTCCGCCGCGTACGCCATGACCACGCTCTACGACCCCTCGGAGCCCTCCTTCGGGCCCCTCGCCACCCTCGGCACCCTGCTGGTCACCGGCTGCACCCTCGCCACCCTCCTGACGGCCGCCGTGGAGGCCAGACAGGCCCGGGCCGACACCACGGCGGCCCTGGTCCGCCTCGGCGCCCCGGCCACGATGCTCCGCACCGCCGCCGCCCTGCGCGCCGCCGCCCTGCTGACCCTCTTCACCCCGCTGACCCTGCTGGTGGCCGAACTCGCGGCGCTCCCCCTCACCCGCTGAGCGCTCCCGGGAAACACATCTCCCGGCCACCGATGAGTTCCGCCGGCGCCCATGGTCTACCCCACCGAACAGCACACCCCGCCCGATGGGAGAGCCCGGCATGTACCAGCAGATGATCTTCGTGAACCTGGCCACCGACGACGTCGACGCGTCGAAGAAGTTCTTCACGGAGCTCGGCTACACGATCAACCCCCAGTTCAGCGGCGACGACTGCGCCTGCGTCGTGATCAGCGACACCATCGTGACGATGCTGCTCAGCAAGCAGCGCTACGCCGATTTCACCAAGAAGGAGATCGCGGACTCGACGCGGACCAGCGAGGTGCTGATCTGTCTGAGCGCCGAGAGCCGCGAGAAGGTCGACGAGCTGGTCGAGAAGGCCGTCGCCGCGGGCGGCAGGGCCAACGACGACGTCCAGGACCACGGTTACATGTACGGCCGCTCCTTCGACGACCTCGACGGCCACTCCTGGGAGGTCGTGTGGATGGACCCGGCTGCGGTCCAGAGCTGAACCCGCGGGGTGCCTAGCATGGGCCCGTGCAGACGAGCCCGGCCCATGCGGCCCACCACGACGAGCGCGAGATCGAAACGCTCGAGGACTTCGACGCGACGGTCTCGGCCCGCGGCACCCTCGCCGGCCACCGCGTACAGGGCGTCGATCTGACGGACCGGACAAGGGAGTTGCTGACCACGGACACCGCCGAGGCGGTCTTCCTCGGCTGTCCGATGCGGGAGGAGGCGGCGACGAAGGTCCGCGCCGACGGGGCGCTGGTCTTCCCGCCGGTCCCGTATCTCCCGTTCGACCCCTACCGAGGCCGCCTCTACACCGCCGACGAGCTGTTCGCCTCCCTGGACAAGGGCTACGAGCAGACACCCGACGCCCTCGCCTACGCCTGGTTCCAGCGCACCAAGGCGGACGGCGACATATACGCCTCGATGCTGCGCGCCGTCCACGACGACTCCGTCTCCGACGCCCTGGACGAACTCCTGCGCGGCGCCCGGGTGGTGGGCGTGATGGGCGGCCACGCGATGGCACGCGGCACGGAGGCGTACGCCGGTGCCGCGCGCCTCGGCCGGGAGCTGAGCCGCGCCGGGCTGACCGTGGCGACCGGCGGCGGCCCGGGCGCGATGGAGGCGGCGAACCTGGGCGCGTACGCCGCGCCGTACGAGGACGCGATGCTGGACGAGGCGTGCGAACTGCTGGGCGAAGCGCCCTCGTTCACCCCCTCGATCACCGAGTGGGCGCGGGCCGCCTTCGAGGTGCGCTCCCGCTGGCCGAAGGGCAACCACTCCATCGGCATCCCCACCTGGTTCTACGGCCACGAGCCGCCAAACCCCTTCGCCTCGCACATCGCCAAGTACTTCGCCAACGCCACCCGCGAGGACGGACTGCTGGCCCGGTGCAACGCGGGCGTGGTGTTCCTGCCGGGCGCGGCCGGGACCGTACAGGAGATCTTCGACAACGCGACGCCCAACTACTACGAGTCGCGTGGCGAGCCGACGCCGATGGTGCTCGTCGACCGGGAGCACTGGACGGAGCGGCTGCCGGCGTGGCCCCTCTTGCGGTCACTAGCCCGGGAACGCTCGATGGAGTCCCGTATCGCCCTCGTTGACCGGATCGAGGAGGCCCCTGACGCGTTGAAACATGTCGGTGGTTAATGAGAAGGTAAAGTCAACGCCCGGGACGGGCATATGCGTTGACACTCCTTATGAAACACTTATAGACCTGTGAGCCTCCTGGGGAGAGTGAAGCCTCACCTCACTGTTGCCTCACTTCTCTTACAACCCCCCTCAGTTGCATATCCCCGTGAAGGGCAAAAGTGACCATATCTCGCCGTACCGCCCGACGTTCCGCGCAGATCCTGGGCGTCGCCGCGGCCTCGACAGCGCTCGCCATGAGCGCCGCGGGCTCCGCGCTCGCGTGCAACATCCGGGACTTCTCCGCCGCAGCTTCCTGCGACGGCAGCAAGGGCGTCATCACCGTCACCGACAAGGACGCCTCCGGCCAGACTGCCACCATCACGGTGTTCCTCGAGGGTCCGGCCGGCAACGAGACTCCGGTCGGCCAGCCGCAGACCGTCAAGGGCTCGGCCGCGGGCACGCCTGTCACGTTCGACGAGGACTGGAAGCCGAACGCGGAGTACCGCGTCCACGTCACGGTCGACACCGAGAAGTTCAAGTTCGACAAGGACATCAAGCCGAACGTGACCACCCCGTCCGAGGCTTGCTCGAAGGGCGAGACCACGGCGCCGGCCACCACGGCGCCCGCCACGACTCCCCCGGCCACCACCCCGGCCTCGGAGACCCCGACCCCGACCGCGTCGGCCTCGGACAGCACCGCTCCGGCGACCACGTCGTCCAACGCCCCGTCCCCGGCGGCCGGTGACTCCAACCTCGCCGAGACCGGTGCGAACTCCAACACCGGCCTGATCGCCGGTGTCGCGGGCGCCCTCGTCGTCGTCGGCGGCGGTGCCGTCTTCTTCGGCATGCGCCGTCGTGGGGCCAACAGCGGCCGCTGACGCCTCACCAGCACCATCGCGAAGGCCCGTCCCCGTATCCCCGGGGGACGGGCCTTCGTCGTTCAGCCGAACGTCGCCCGTTCCAGCCAGAATTCGAGCAACTGCCGGTCACCGAGGACCTCCAACCCCGAACCGTCCAGCGGCAGTCGGCGGTAGAAGACAAGGAGCAGGGAGGTGAGCGGTCCGCGCAGGGCGACATCGGCCTTCTCGTGCCCACGGCGCCAGGTGACGCCCTGCTCGGTCCCTTCGACCAGCCACTCGGCGCGCAACTCGGGTGCCGTGTCGGTCGCGTGGAGGTGCAGGCTGCGCCCGGCGGCGAGCGGCCGTTCCATCTCCCCGCGCTCGCCCGCCGGCCCCACGAGTTGCAACCACTCGTCGATCGCGTCAGCGGCGATGTCGGGCGCGACCTCGTAGGGCAGTCCGGCGGCCAGGGTGGCGTCCGCGCGGTGGACGGTGATCTCGTGGGTCATCCGGCGCGCCCAGAAGCCGGAGCCGAGCATTCCGGCCCACGACCACACCTTGGCGTCCGGACCGGCCTCCCGGAGCGCGCGGACGACCAGGTCACCGGCCTCCGCGAGCCAGGCATCGAGTTCGGCGGCGTCGCCCGTGGTCTCCGGGCCGTCGCCGCGGGGAATGTCCTCGTCCCGGACATCCTCCTCGGCCCGGGTCCTGACCAGCACCTCCACCCAGCGCAGCACCCCGCCCATGTGCAGGACGAGCTGTTCCAGGGTCCAGTCGGGGCAGGTGGGCACCTTCGCGGACAGATCGGCGCCGGAGGTCACCACGGTCCTCAACTCGGCCACCTGGTGGGCTATCTCGTCGCAGTAGCGGTCGTACGCAAGCAAGGTCATGGACCGCACCCTATGCGCGACCCGATCAGCCCAGCACCACGATTTCCGCCGCGTCGAACTCCACGCCGACCACGTCCCCGACCTCCGGCGCCTCCCGCAGCGCGCACGCCGCCTCCAGGCGGGGCGCGTCCTCGGGCTGGAGACGTACGGCGACATGGGTGCCCTTGAAGGTGCGGGCGGCGACCGTGCAGCGCAGGCCCTCGTCGGCGGGGACGAGCCGGACGCCGACGGGGCGGACCAGGAGACCGCGGGTGCCCTGGGGGGCGTCCTCGGGCACCGGGACCTTGCCCCAGGGCGTGTCCGCGGCCTCCCCCGCGACCGTGCCCTCGACCACGTTCTCGAAGCCGAGGAACCGGGCCACGAACTCGTCCGCCGGCCGCTGCCAGACCTCCAGCGGTGTACCGGACTGGGCGATCCGTCCGTCCCGCATCACCACCACCCGGTCGGCGAGCGCGAAGGCCTCTCCCTGGTCGTGCGTCACGGCGAGCACAGTGGTGCCCAACCGGCCGAACAGCTCCCGGAGTTCGACGACCAGCCGCTCCCGCAGCGAGCGGTCGAGCTGACCGAGCGGCTCGTCCAGCATCAGCAGCCGCGGCCGGGGCGCGAGGGCCCTGGCGAGCGCCACGCGCTGCTGCTCACCGCCGGACAGCGCGCCCACGGCCCGCCGCTCGGCGCCGGGCAGCCCGACGAGTTCCAGCAACTCCCGTACGCGGTCCTGCTGTTCGCTTCTCGGCGCCCCGTGCATCCGCAGGCCGAAGGCGACGTTGCCGCCCACGTCCCGCTGCGGGAAGAGCTGGTGGTCCTGGAACATCAGGCCGACCCCACGCTTGTGCGCGGGCACACCGGCCTGGTCGCGGCCGTCGAGCAACACCCGCCCGGCGTCCAGCGGTTGCAGCCCGGCCACCGCCCGCAGCAGCGTGGACTTGCCGCTGCCGCTGGGCCCGAGCACGCACACCACCTCGTGCTCGGCGACCTCGAGGCCGACGGCGTCGAGCACGGCCCGCGCGCCGAAGCGGACGGTGGCCTCTTCCAGGCTCAGCAGCATCTAGAACTCCCCGGTCCGGTCGGTACGGAGCCGCTCGAGCACCAGCAGCGCCACCGCGCACACCACCATCAGGATCGTCGAAAGGGCCATCGCCTGGCCGTAGTTGAGGTCCCCGGGCCGCCCGAGCAGCCGCGCCACGGCGACTGGCAGGGTCGGGTTGTCGGGCCGTGCGATGAACACGGTCGCCCCGAACTCCCCCAGCGACACGGCGAAGGCGAACCCGGCCGCGACCAGCAACGCCCGCCGCACCAGGGGCAGATCGACCTCCCGCCACACCCGCCAGGGCGAGGCCCCGAGCACGGCCGCCGCCTCCCGCAGCCGGATGTCCACGGCCCGCAGCACCGGCAGCATGGTCCGTACGACGAACGGCACGCCCACCAGCGCCTGTGCGAGCGGCACCAGGATCCAGGACTGGCGCAGGTCCAGCGGGGGCTTGTCCAGGGCGATCAGGAAGCCGAAGCCGACGGTCACCGCGGAGACGCCGAGCGGCAGCATCAGCAGCGCGTCGAAGCCGCGCACCAGTCGTCCGGCGTCCCGGCGGGCGAGGGCCGCGGCGGCCAGAGCGCCGATCACGACGGCGATGGCGGTCGCGGCGAGGGCGTACTGCAGTGAGTTGCCGATCGCGTCGATCGGCGGGACGAGGAAGGTGTCGCCGGTCTCGCTGGTCAGCGCCCGGTAGTAGCGGAAGTCCGGCGCGTCCAGCGACCGTTGCACCAGCACGGCGAGCGGCAGCAGGAGCAGGACGGCGACGGTGAAGAGGACTCCGGCCAGCAGCGCCCACTGGGCCGTCCCGCGCGGCCGCCGGGCCGTCACGGACGCGTCCACGAGCCGCAGGGCGCTCTCCCGCCGCCGTACCGTCCAGGCGTGCACGGCGAGGATCGCGCCGACGGCCAGGAACTGGACGATCGTGAGCACGGCGGCCGTGGACAGGTCGAAGATCTCGGAGGTCTGCCGGTAGATCTCGACTTCCAGGGTGGAGAAGGTGGGCCCGCCGAGGATCTGGACGACGCCGAAGGACGTGAAGGTGAAGAGGAACACCATCAGCGCGGCGGCGGCCACGGCGGGCGCGAGGGCGGGCAGGGTGACCCTGCGCCAGGCGCGCAGCGGGGACGCGCCCAGCATCCGCGCGGCCTCCTCCTGCCGCGGGTCCAGTTGCGCCCACAGTCCGCCCACGGTCCGTACGACGACCGCGTAGTTGAAGAAGACGTGCGCCAGCAGGATGGCCCACACGGTCGTGTCCAGCCGTACGCCCCACAACTGGTCGAGCAGTCCGCCGCGTCCGACGAGCGCGAGGAAGGCCGTTCCGACGACGACCGTCGGCAGGACGAAGGGGACGGTGACGACGGCCCGCAGCACCTGTCGGCCCGGGAAGTCGAAGCGCGCGAAGACGTAGGCGCCGGGAAGGGCGACCAGGAGGGTGAGCGCTGTTGAGGCGAGCGCCTGCCAGGTGGTGAACCACAGGACGTGCCGGATGTCGGACTGGGTGACGACGTCCGCGATCCGCCCGAGCCGCCACGCCCCGTCGACCTTCAGCCCGCGCGCGACGATCGCGGCGACGGGCCAGGCGAAGAACAGTGCGAAGAACGCGACGGGCACGGCCATGAGCCCGTAACGCGCCGCGTTCCCCTGCCGGGTCCTGCGCGGGGCCGCTTCGGTCGGGGCTACTTCAGTACGAGTGACGTCCACGACTTGACCCACTGGTCACGGTTGGCGGCGATCTTCGCGGGAGCCATCGTCTCGGGGTTCTTGGCGGCGGGACCGTACTCGGTGAACTCCTTGGGCACCGCGGCCCCTTCGATCACCGGGTAGACGAACATGTTGAGCGGCATGTCCTCCTGGAACTCCTTGGTCACCAGGAAGTCGATGAACGCCTTGCCGCCCTTGCTGTTGTGCGCGTTGCTGAGCAGTCCCGCGTACTCGATCTGCCGGAAGCAGGTGCCGTACGACACTCCGGTCGGCGCGGTCTTCGGCCTCGGGTCGGCATAGACGACCTCCGCGGGCGGCGAGGAGGCGTAGGAGACGACGAGCGGCCGGTCCCCCTTGGCCTTCTTGCCGCCGGCCGAGCCGGAGAACTCCTCGTTGTAGGCCTGCTCCCAGCCGTCGACGACCTTGACGCCGTTGGCCTTGAGCTTCTTCCAGTAGCCCTGCCAGCCCCCATCGCCGTACTTCGCGGCGGAGCCGAGCAGGAAGCCGAGGCCGGGCGAGGAGGTGGCGGCGTTCTCGGTGACGAGGAGGTTCTTGTACTCGGGCTTGACCAGGTCGTCGAAGGACTGCGGCGGGGTCAGCTGGTGCTTGCTGAAGTAGGCCTTGTCGTAGTTGACGCAGATGTCGCCGGAGTCGATGGGCGTGACCCGGTGCTTGTCCTGGTCGACCCGGTACTGCGGCTTGATCCGGTCGGAGCCCTTCGCCTCGTACGACTGGAACAGTCCGTTGTCGAGGGCCCGGGAGAGCAGGGTGTTGTCAACGCCGAAGAAGACGTCGCCCTGGGGGTTGTCCTTCGTCAGGATGGCCTTGTTGACGGCCTGCCCGGCGTCTCCGTCCTTGAGGACGTGGACCTTGTAGCCGGACTGCTTCTCGAAGTCGGCGAGGACGCTCTTCGAGACGGCCCAGGAGTCGTGGCTGACCAGGGTGACGGTCTTGGAGTCGGCGGAGGAACCGCTGCCTGAGGAGCCGCAGGCGGACAGCGTGAGCATGCCGAGGCCACAGCCGAGGCCTATGACGGCAGCACAGTACTTCTTGGTGTTCACGGTGATGACCGAACTTCCTACCCAGAATGACCTGGGCGAGGTTCAGAGGGTCTGCGGCCCGATTGCCGCACTCTCAGCGCTGTGGCGCTCCCCTGTCGGATATGAAGGTGTACGTACGGGCAAAGGTTACCGCTCGGTGGCCGCCAGCTGTCCACAGGCCCCGTCGATCTCCTGACCTCGGGTGTCCCGGATGGTCACCGGTACACCGTGCGCGGCGATGGCCTCGACGAAGGCCTTCTCGTCCTCGGGCCGGGAGGCGGTCCACTTCGAGCCCGGGGTCGGGTTCAGCGGAATGAGGTTGACGTGCACGGGTTTGCCCTTGAGCAGCCGCCCGAGCCGGTCACCCCGCCACGCCTGGTCGTTGATGTCCCGGATGAGCGCGTACTCGATGCTCAGCCGTCGCCCGCTCTTCTCCACGTACTCGAACCCGGCGTCGAGCACCTCCCGCACCTTCCAGCGCGTGTTCACGGGGACGAGGGTGTCACGCAGCTCGTCGTCGGGGGCGTGCAGCGAGATCGCGAGCCGGCACTTGAAGCCCTCGTCGGCGAAGCGATGGATGGCGGGCACGAGCCCGACCGTCGACACGGTGATCCCGCGCTGCGAGAGCCCGAGCCCGTCGGGGGCGGGGTCGGTGAGCGCGCGAATGGCTCCGACCACTCGCTTGTAGTTGGCGAGCGGCTCCCCCATCCCCATGAAGACGATGTTGGACAGCCGCGCGGGCCCGCCCGGGACCTCTCCGTCCCTCAGCGCCCGCATCCCGTCCACGATCTGGTGCACGATCTCGGCGGTCGACAGATTCCGGTCCAGCCCGGCCTGCCCGGTGGCGCAGAACGGGCAGTTCATCCCGCACCCCGCCTGCGAGCTGATGCACATGGTCACCCGGTCCGGGTACCGCATCAGCACCGACTCGACGAGCGTCCCGTCGAACAGCCGCCACAGCGTCTTGCGGGTGGTCCCCTGGTCGGTCGACAGATGCCGTACGACGGTCATCAGCTCGGGAAGCAGCGCCTCCCGCAGCTTGGGGCGCGCCGCGGCCGGGATGTCGGTCCACTCCGCGGGGTCGTGCGCGTACCGCGCGAAGTAGTGCTGCGACAACTGCTTGGCACGAAACGGCTTCTCCCCGACCTCGGCAACGACCTCCTTGCGCTCGGCAGGAGTGAGATCGGCAAGATGCCGCGGCGGCTTCTGAGCTCCGCGGGGGGCGACGAAAGTAAGTTCTCCGGGCTTAGGCATGGCTCAACCAGTGTCGCAGATCGAACCGGGTGGCCCGGGACAGCTGAGGTGTAGCCCACTCCGCCTCCGATACAGGGGCGGGTTCCCTCGTGGGGCAGGGGAGGCGCCGGGATGGTGGAGACCTCGACATCGAGCCGGCCAGGGCGCCGGGCTGCGTGCGCGGCTACGACACGATCGCGGGCAGTCCGAGGGCGATCCACGAGGCCGGGTCGGCCGCGGCGAGCGGCCCCTCGCGGATCGGCGAGTCCATCGACACCACCGAGAAGAACTCGACAGCATCGGTGACCACACTGGCGACGGCAAGGTCGACAAGGCTGTGCAGGACCTGGACCGGGCCGTCGCCGACTACAACAGGGCCGTCCTCGCCGGCGAGAACCCGGACTCGCGTGCGATCGACAAGGCGGCCGACGAGCTGAAGGACGTCTGCACCTCGCAGCGAGGGCCGGGAAGCGACGCTAGGACGTGTGCTCCAGGCGGTCCTTGAGCAGGCGTTCGTTGCGCGGCAGTTCCTTGCGGACCTGGGGGCGGACGAACAGGGGCAGCATCACCTTGCCGAGGCCGTGGCCCTCGAAGTCGAGGTCCATCTTCACCCGGGAGCGGCGCCCGTCGTCCAGCGGTTCCACCTCGGCGTGGAACAGGCCCCTGACCGGGCCGTCGATGCCGCGCACACTCCAGCTGTGCGGCGGGTCGTACTCGGTGTACTCCATGGTCATCGGCATCTCACGGCGGTGCCCGAGGCGCCGGGTGACCCGGACCTGGGATCCGGTGTGCAGCGGCCCCTCGTCGAGCCGCTCCGCGGATACCGCGCTCAGCTGCCACTCGGGCAGATGGGAGGGATCGATGACGTACGCCCAGACGTCCTCAGGAGCACGGTCGACGTCGATCTCTTCATGGAAGGCGGACATGACGCCCTCCTTTCAGGGGATCCCCTTCGAGGGCTTACACGGGGATCGTCCCACTCGCCCGACGGCCGCGCCAACGAGCGAGCGGGACTCCCGGACCCGTCAGCCGGCCCCCACGAACAACACCATCAACAGCCACACCACGGGCGCCGTGGGCAACAGGGAGTCCAGGCGGTCCATGATGCCGCCATGTCCCGGCAGCAGCGTGCCCATGTCCTTGATGCCCAGGTCCCGCTTGATCATCGACTCGCCGAGGTCGCCCAGCGTGGCGCTGGCCGCGACGGCGAGACCCAGCAGCAGGCCCTGCCACCAGGCACCGTCGTCGATCAGGAACTGCATGCACAGCGCGCCCGCCACCATCGCGAAGGTCACCGCGCCCAGCAGACCCTCCCGCGTCTTGCCGGGGCTGATGCGCGGCGCGAGCTTGTGCTTGCCGAAGCGCCAGCCGACGGCGTACGCGCCCGTGTCGCTGACGACCGTGAGCAGGAGGAAGGTCAGGACGCGCCACGGCCCGTCGTCCGCCGCGAGCATGAGCGCCACGAACGTCGCCAGGAACGGCACGTAGAACGCCGCGAAGACGCCCGCCGTGACGTCCCGGAGATAGTTCTCCGGCGGTTCCGTCATGCGCCAGACGAGGACCGCGAGTGCCGTGAGCGCCATGGCGACCCACGCGCCCTCGGCCCCGCGCACATATCCGGCGACGACCATCGCCGCGCCGCCGAGCGCCAGCGGAACCAGCGGCGCCTTGATGTCCTTGCGCTCGGCGAGCCTGCTGGTCAGCTCCCACAGGCCGACGACCACGGCGACCGCGACCACGCCCACGAAGACGGCCTTGACGACGAAGAGCGACGCGATGATCACCACGCCGAGTCCGACGCCGACACCTATGGCCGCGCTCAGATCGCGCCCAGCGCTCTTCTTCTGCGGCTGGGGCGCCGACTGCGAGGCGTCGGGCATGGGCTCCGGATTCTGCTGCACCGCCAGGGGCGGCGGTGCCTGCGGCGTCTCGTCGCGGAACAGGGGGCCGCTCAGCCGTGCGGCCCCCCGGTCGTCATCCTGGTCTCCGCCGTACGCGGGTACCTCGGGCACGATGGGCATGGGGCGAGTCTGCTGCGCCTCAGGCGCATCGTACGCGGGACCCGCCGGGGCAGCCCCCTGGACAGGCCCCTGGTCGGACGGCCCCCAGTACCCGTTGTGTGGCGGCGCTCCCCAGGAAGAGTTGTTCATCAGACCTCGAGCAGCTCCGCTTCCTTGTGCTTGAGGAGCTCGTCCACCTGGGCCACGTACTTGTGCGTGGTGTCGTCGAGCTCCTTCTCGGCGCGGCGGCCCTCGTCCTCACCGACGTCGCCGTCCTTGACGGCCTTGTCGAGGGCGTCCTTGGCCTTGCGGCGCACGGAGCGGATGGACACACGCGCGTCCTCGGCCTTGCCCTTGGCGACCTTGATGTAGTCGCGGCGGCGCTCCTCGGTCAGCTCGGGGAACACCACCCGGATGATGTTGCCGTCATTGCTCGGGTTGACGCCCAGGTCGGAGTCGCGGATGGCCTGCTCGATGTTGCGCAGGGCCGTCTTGTCGAACGGGGTCACGACCGCCATGCGCGGCTCCGGCACGGAGAACGAAGCCAGCTGGTTGATCGGCGTCGGCGCGCCGTAGTAGTCGGCCACGATCTTGTTGAACATCGCCGGGTGCGCACGACCGGTGCGGATCGCGGCGAAGTCCTCCTTGGCGACCACGACGGCCTTCTCCATCTTCTCCTCGGCCTCGAGGAGGGTCTCTTCGATCACCACTTGCTCCTGCGTGTCTTGAGTAAGGCCCGGCTGCGGTTCCTGTGGGGGGCGGCGGCCGGCTGCGTCGCGTCTTCTTCCTGCACGGTTCCCGACCTGCGGGACATTGTCCATCCCCCGGTCAGGGTCCGTCGGTGTTGCTGTCAGTCCCGGCTGTCCTGGTCACCCACCAGCGTGCCGATCTTCTCACCCTTGACGGCGCGGGCGATATTGCCCTCGGTCAGGAGCTCGAAGACGAGGATCGGGAGCTTGTTGTCGCGGCACAGCGTGATGGCGGTGGCGTCGGCGACCTTGAGGTCACGGGTGATGACCTCGCCGTAGCCGAGGGAGTCGAACTTGACGGCGTCCGGGTTGCGCTTGGGGTCGGAGTCGTAGACCCCGTCCACGCCGTTCTTGCCCATCAGCAGCGCCTCGGCGTCGATCTCCAGGGCGCGCTGGGCTGCGGTGGTGTCGGTGGAGAAGTACGGCATGCCCATACCGGCGCCGAAGATGACCACGCGGCCCTTCTCCAGGTGACGCACGGCCCGCAGCGGGATGTACGGCTCGGCGACCTGGCCCATGGTGATGGCGGTCTGCACCCGGCTGTCGATGCCCTCCTTCTCCAGGAAGTCCTGGAGGGCGAGGCAGTTCATCACGGTACCGAGCATGCCCATGTAGTCCGAGCGGGCCCGGTCCATGCCGCGCTGCTGCAGCTCCGCGCCGCGGAAGAAGTTGCCGCCGCCGATGACGACCGCGACCTGCGCTCCGTCGCGGACGACGGCCGCGATCTCACGGGCGATCTTGTGCACCACGTCGGGGTCCACGCCCAGGCCCCCGCCACCGGAGAAGGCCTCTCCGGACAGCTTCAGCAGAAACCGGCCGGGTACTTTGCCGTCGTCGCTCTTCTGGGGCTTGGTGGTCATGGAGATCCCGCCTCTTTCACCTGTTGCACATACGAAGAAGGCCATTGCCGCTGGGGTTTGGTTCCCGTGCTCGGCAATGGCCTCCTCGTCAGATCCGCTGTCGTCCGTCACCCGCTGACAACTGCGTACGACCCTATCGGGGTCGCGCGCCGATCGCGGTACGGACTCAGATGCCGACCTTGATGCGCGTGAAGCGCTTCAGGGTGACACCGGCCTCGTCCAGGACCTTCTGGACGGACTTCTTCGCGTCGAGCGCGTACGGCTGACCGAGCACGGTGGCGTCCTTGAAGAAGCCGTTGAGACGACCCTCGACGATCTTGGCGATCGCGGCCTCGGGCTTGCCCTCGGCGCGGGTGGTCTCCTCGGCGATGCGGCGCTCGGACTCGACGACCTCGGCCGGCACGTCCTCCTTGGAGAGGTACTTCGGCGCGAAGGCGGCGATGTGCTGGGCGATGCCGCGGGCGACCTCGGCGTTCGGCTTGTCCAGCTCGACGAGGACACCGATCTGCGGGGGCAGGTCGGGCATCGTGCGATGCATGTACGCGGTCACGTAGCCGTCGGCGAACTGCGCGAAGCGGTCCAGGACGATCTTCTCGCCGAGGTTGGCGTTGGCCTCGTCCACGAACGCCTGGACGGTCTTGCCGGCCTCGATCTCGGAGCCCAGCAGGGCCTCGAGGTCGGCCGGGGAGGTCTTGGCGACGTGCTCGGCGATCGCGTTGGCGACGGCCTGGAACTTCTCGCCCTTGGCGACGAAGTCCGTCTCGCACTTCAGCTCGACGAGGACGCCGGAGGAGTTGTCGTCGGCGATGATGGAGACCACGGCGCCGTTCTCGGCGGAGCGGCCCTCGCGCTTGGCGACGCCCTTCTGGCCCTTGATGCGCAGCGCCTCGACGGCCTTCTCGACGTTGCCCTCGGCCTCGTCCAGTGCCTTCTTGCAGTCCATCATGCCGGCGCCGGTGAGCTCACGAAGCTTCTTGACGTCGGCGGCGGTGTAGTTCGCCATGAGTCTGTGAATCTTTCTCGAAGTCTGGAAGATCGAAGATCTACGGGTCTACGGCCCTCATGTAGCGGGGGCCGCCGACTCTCCACTGACCTACGGGTGAACGGCGGGGGCGACCCGGATGTCGCCGCCCCCGCCGTCAACGCTGACTGATCAGGCCTGCTCGGCGTCCGCGGCCGGGGCCTCGGCAGCCGGGGTCTCGGCAGCCGGGGCTTCGGCAGCCGGGGTCTCGGCAGCCGGGGTCTCGGCAGCCGGGGTCTCGACAGCCTCGGCCGCGGGGGCCTCGGCGGCAGGAGCCTCAGCGGCGGCCTCGGCCGGCTTCTCGGCCTCGTCCGCCTTCTTCTCGCCCTCGAGCAGGTCGCGCTCCCACTCGGCGAGCGGCTCGCCCGCGGCCTTCTCCTTGCCCTCGGTGGCGACACCGCTGCGGGCGATGAGGCCCTCGGCGACGGCGTCGGCGATCACACGGGTGAGCAGGGTGACGGAGCGGATCGCGTCGTCGTTGCCCGGGATCTTGTAGTCGACCTCGTCGGGGTCGCAGTTGGTGTCGAGGATCGCGACGACCGGGATGTTGAGCTTCCGGGCCTCACCGACCGCGATGTGCTCCTTCTTGGTGTCCACGATCCAGACGGCGCTGGGCACCTTCTGCATCTCGCGGATACCGCCGAGGGTCTTCTCCAGCTTGGCCTTCTCGCGCGAGAGCACGAGAAGCTCCTTCTTGGTCAGACCGGACGCGGCGACGTCCTCGAAGTCGATCTGCTCGAGCTCCTTGAGGCGCTGCAGACGCTTGTAGACGGTGGAGAAGTTGGTGAGCATGCCGCCCAGCCAGCGCTGGTTGACGTAGGGCATGCCGACGCGGGTGGCCTGCTCGGCGATGGCCTCCTGCGCCTGCTTCTTCGTGCCGACGAACATGACCGTGCCGCCGTGGGCGACGGTCTCCTTGACGAACTCGTAGGCGCGGTCGATGTACGACAGCGACTGGAGCAGGTCGATGATGTAGATGCCGTTGCGCTCGGTGAAGATGAAGCGCTTCATCTTCGGGTTCCAGCGACGGGTCTGGTGACCGAAGTGGACGCCGCTCTCCAGCAGCTCCCGCATCGTGACGACGGCCATGGCCGTATCTCCTTGAATTTCTCGGTTGTCCCGCGGATGCCGTGCGGTATCCGCGCCTGACGCCCGCGTGCGCCGTGCCACAGAGGACCGAGAGGCGCTGACACCGGCTTGTGATCACCTGGTGTCGGGGCGTGCGAAGTCGACCCGGTGCCCCGGATCGCCAGAAGAAGTGTACGGGACCGGCGAGGCACCGGGTGACGCCGCTGTCCACAACCCGGGAGTAGTCCACAGATCCCGCCATGATCGGCGGCTGGTGCGGGACGGTTCCGTCATGCGAGCGAACCGATACGTGCGTCTGACGATGACGGCTCTCCTGGCGCTGACGTGGGCCGTCCTGACCCCCTGGGCCTGGGCGGAGCCCCCACCGCCCCCGGTCGACCCGCCCCCTGGCGTTCCCGCCATCGGCCGCGCCTGGCCGGTGGGCACCCGTCCCGCGGTCGTGCGGGGCTGGGAGCCCCCGGCGACGGTCTACGGCCGGGGCCACCGCGGCGTGGATCTGGCGGCCCCGGCCGGGTCACCGGTCCGCGCGGTGGCAGCCGGCAGGGTGTCCTTCGTGGGCCGGGTGGCGGGGAGGGGAGTCGTGTCGGTGGAACTGACGGGCACGGACCTGCGCACGACCTACGAACCGGTGAGCGCGTCGGCGCAGAAGGGGGACGAGGTCGAGGCCGGCGAGGTGGTGGGGACGGTGGACCCCACGGGCTCGCACTGCACGGTCACGTGCGTCCACTGGGGCTTGCTGCGGGGCGAGACCTACCTGGACCCCTTGTCCCTACTCCCACCGTGGCTCCTGCACAGGGGCCCGTCGAGACTGCTGCCGGTACTGGGGGTTCCGCTGCCTGGGTAGCTTGCGGTGACAGTTGTGCCGTGCGTGCCTGCGGCCTGCGGCCTGCGGGAGCAGACGCACCGTGCCCGCCTTCGACCAGCGAGGAGCGCATTCGCGCGCCAACCTGCTCAGCCCACGGGGGCAGTCGCGCCGAACCCGCCTTCGACCACCGGGCACAGCCGCGCAGCGACCTGCTCGCCAACGGGAGCAATAGCACCAAGCCCGCCTTCGACCAGCGAGGAACGCATTCGCGCGCCAACCTGCTCAGCCCACGGGGGCAGTCGCGCCGAACCCGCCTTCGACCACCGGGCACAGCCGCGCAGCGACCTGCTCAGCCCACCGGAGCAATAGCACCAAGCCCGCCTTCGACCAGCGAGGAGCGCATTCGCGCGGCAACCTGCTCAGCCTCGGGGGCAGTCGCGCCGAACCCGCCTTCGACCAGCGGGCACAGCCGCGCAGCGACCTGCTCAGCCCACGGGGCAATGGCGCCGAGCCCGCCTTCCGCCAGCGGGCACAGCCCCGCGCAGCGGCCTGCTCGGCCCGTACGAGCAATGGCACCGCTCGCCCTGCCCGCCTCAGCCGCGCGCACCCCTCAGCACCAACGCCACGGCCGCGTCCGCGATCACCCCGGGAGGCTCTGCCACCCCCAGCTCGATCCGCCGGACCGCAGCGTCCACGACCCCCTGCACCAGCAGCGCGCCCAGCCGGGGCTCGGGGTGCCCCATCTCGCCCAGGGCCTCCACGATCATCGCCACGAGCCCGCCGTGCGCGGCCCGGATCTTCTCCCGGGCCCCCGCGTCCAGCTCGCTCGCGGAGATCGCCACGACCGCGCGGTGCCGCCGGTCTCCCACCAGCTCCAGCTGCCGCCGCACATACGCCTCGACCTTGCCCACCGCCGAACCGGCCCCCGACATGGCGGCCTCGACCTCGGCCGCCCACACCGGGAAGTCGACCGCGCACAGTTCCTCGACGACGGCGGCCCGGGACCGGAAGTACTCGTACACCGACGACCGCGCCAGCCCCGTTCGCTCGGCGAGCGCGGGGAACGTCAGCGCGTCCGTCCCTCCCTCGGACAGCAACGACCGGGCCGCGTCCAGCAGGGCGGCTCGCTGCATCGACCGGTGCTCGGCCACGGAGGCCGCTCGAATCCTTGGCACGTCAACCACTTTACGGACGCGCCACTCCGGGCGGGAGTGACTCGCATGGACACGGCCTGCCCCGGCGCGGCCGCCGGACTCACCGCCCGAAGCTCGCGAGCTTCGCCCGCAACTGCAGCACCGACTTGGTGTGGATCTGGCTGACCCGGCTCTCGGTCACACCCAGCACGTTCCCGATCTCGGCGAGCGTGAGTCCCTCGTAGTAGTAGAGGGTGACCACGGTCTTCTCCCGCTCGGGCAAGGTGTTGATCGCCCGCGCCAGGAACCGCCTGAGCTCCCGGTCCTCGGCCACCTCCACGGGGTCGTCCGCGGCGGTGTCCTCCAGCGTGTCCATGACGCTCAGCCCGTCGCCGCTCTCGCCCCCGACGTGCAGCAACTCCTCCAGCGCCACCACGTTCGCCAGCGACAACTGACTGAACACCGCGTGGAGTTCGTCCACCCCGATGCCCATCTCGGCGGCCACCTCGCCCTCCGACGGCGTCCGCCGCAGCCGCGCCTCCAGCGTCGCGTACGCCCGCTCCACGTTCCGCGCCTTCTGCCGCACCGACCGCGGGATCCAGTCCAGCGCCCTCAGCTCGTCGATCATCGCGCCGCGGATCCGGGTGATCGCGTACGTCTCGAACTTGATCTCCCGGTCGATGTCGAACTTCTCGATCGCGTCGATCAGTCCGAAGACACCCGAGGAGACGAAGTCGGCCTGCTCGACGTTGGGCGGCAGACCGACGCTCACCCGTCCCGCCACGTACTTGACCAGCGGCGAGTAGTGCAGGATCAGCTGCTCCCGCAGCCGTTCGTCCCCCGTGTCCTTGTACGACCGCCACAGTTCGTCGAGCGTCGAGGGAGCGGGCGGCCGCGCGCTGCCACCGTCACGGGCGGCTGGGGGGATCGCCGCCCGGTCGGACCCGGAGGTGTGCTGGGGCATTCGTCGCCTTGTGCCGTTCTGCCGTGAAGTGCGTACTGCGCCGGAACCTCGTGAGCGTAGCGTGACTGAGCTGTCGCGGTCAGCGAACAGTGAGGGGGAACGCTTACGCGGACGTGTCCCGCGGGCCGTCCCGCCGGGTCACGACGGTCGCTTTCCGTGATCGCCCGGGGACCCGACCGCCGCTGTTTGCACAGGTGCGGGGCTTCCCCCGGACGGCCGAACACGCTGCGTCAGCATCCGCCCCGGCCGTCGCGGACGGAGATCATCGCCTGGCGTGTCAACCTCCAGCCGTCGCCGTGTCGTTCGACGTAACCGAGTGATCGGAGTTCGTACAGTCTCGCGATCGCGTCGTCCCGGGTGGTCTGTGCCCCGCGGGCGACCGCGTCGGCCGAGGCGGCTCCCCGGCCCGGCAGGGCGGCGAGCACCCGTCCGGCGCCCGGCTCCAGCAGGTCCCTGGGCAGCACGGGTCCGCGCCGCTGGGGTGCCAGCTCCCCCATGTCGCCGACGAGTTCGACGACCTCGGCGGCGTCCGTGACGAGGACGGCGTCGTCGCGCAGCAGTTCGTGCACGCCTGCCGAAAGGCCGCTGGTGGCCGGTCCGGGTACTCCCATCGTGTGGCGTCCGAGCCGTTGTGCCGCCCGTGCGGTGACGAGCGAGCCGCTGCGGTGGGCGGCCTCGACCACCACGGTGCCCGTGGTCAGGGCGGCGATGACCCGGTTGCGGACGATGAATCTGCTGGCCGTCGGATGCTCGCCGAGCGGCAGTTCCCCGACCACGAGTCCCTGCTCGGCGATCCGGTTGAGCAACTCGGTGTGCCCGCGCGGATAGGGCCGGTCGACGCCCGAAGCGAGCACGGCCACGGTCGCCCCGCCGGCCCCGAGCGCCCCTCGATGAGCGGCCCCGTCCACCCCGTAGGCGCCGCCGGACACGACGACCCACCCGCGCTCGGCAAGCCCGGCGCCGAGTGTGGCGGCCATGTGAGCCCCGTACTCGGTACAGGCCCGCGCCCCGACGACGGCGACGGATCGCAACGCCCACATCCGCAGACTGGGCCTGCCCCGGACCCAGAGGCCCACGGGGCGGGCGT
The DNA here is from genome assembly GCF_040630525.1 of Streptomyces sp. NPDC005799. NCBI lineage: Bacteria > Bacillati > Actinomycetota > Actinomycetes > Kitasatosporales > Streptomycetaceae > Streptomyces > Streptomyces sp. NPDC005799. The sequence continues at coordinate 73,869 of NZ_JBEXXQ010000009.1, read as the reverse complement.
CGCCGAGGTCATCGAGCTGGGCCGACCACTCCGTGTCTCCCGGGATCACGAAGCGGACCCCGGCTTCCCGGGCGAGGCCGAGATCCCGCGCGGCGTCGGCCTCCTTGGCGCGGGTGAGCAGCCCTGCCCAGCGCTTGTCGGTGACCCCGGCGAGCTGCGGCGCCCCTTTCCGCAGCACCCGCGCGGTCTCCACGGCCCCGAGCTCCCGCACCCAACGGCCCGCCACTTCGTCACCGGGTTCCAGGACTCGGCTGAGGAAGACCCGGGCGAGCAGCTCGCGGTCCGGGCCGTCGGCGGTCACGTCAGCGCCCCGATGGCCATGGGCACGCCCCGGGGAACGCCTGTGCGCAGTTGCAGCGCGAGGCCGACGTCCGTCGCGTCGGGCCGGTCGTGCCCGACCAGGTCGGCGACGGTCCAGGCGACACGCAGGACGCGGTCGAGCCCGCGGGCGGTCAGCACGCCCCGCTCCAGGTTGCGTTCGGCCTCGTCCATCGCCCCGCTCACGACGTGCCACCGGCTGCGCAGCTCCCGGCCGGGGACCTCGCTGTTGGTCCGCCACGGGGTGCCCGCGAGCCGCGCCGCCGCGCGCTCCCTCGCCGCCCGCACCCGCTCGGCGACCCTCGCCGTGGACTCGCCCCGCGCGCCGAACTGCGTGAGCTCGGACCGCGTGACCCGGTCCACCTCGACCCGGAGGTCGACCCGGTCCAGCAATGGCCCGGACAGCCGCGCCTGGTAGCGGCGGATCGCCGAGGGCGGACACTCGCAGAAGTCGTCCGTCTGGGAGAAGCGCCCACAGGGGCAGGGGTTGGCGGCGAGCACCATCAGGAACTTCGCCGGGAAACGCACCACGCCCGCGCTGCGGGCGATCACCACATGACCGGCTTCCAGCGGCTGGCGCAGTGCGTCAAGGGCGTGACTGCTGAACTCCGGCGTCTCGTCCAGGAAGAGAACGCCCCGGTGCGACAGCGACACCGCCCCGGGCCGGGCGCCGCCGGGACCGCCGCCGACGAGTGCCTGCATGGTCGCCGAATGGTGCGGGGCACAGTACGGGGCGATGTCGATCAGGGGTTTGCCCGGCGGCAGCAGTCCCGCCACCGAGTGGACCGCGGTGACCTCCAGCGACTCCTCACGGCAGAGCCTGGGCAGGATGGCGGGCAGTCGTTCCGCCAGCATGGTCTTGCCGGCGCCGGGCGGGCCCTCCAGGAACAGATGGTGTCCGCCCGCGGCGGCGACCTCCACCGCCGTCCGCGCCGAGATCTGGCCCACCACGTCGGCGAGGTCGTGGCCCTGGTCGTGCTGTGCGGCGCCCATGCTGTGCATGCCCGTGGCCGCACCGGTGCCGGGCACACGCAGCCCCGCGAGGAGCGGATCCGGACGGCCGGGCTCCTCCGGTTCCTCGTCGGGCACGGGCTCGTCCGCCAGCACGGCGATCAGTTGCCGCAGGCTTCGCACGCCCAGGACGGACACCCCGGGCACGAGGGAGGCCTCGGCCGCGGCGCACTCGGGCACGACGACCTGTTCGTAGCCGGCGTCCGCCGCGGCCAGCACCGCCGGCAGGATTCCCCGGACCGGCCGCACCCGGCCGTCCAGGCCCAGCTCGCCGATCATCACGATGTCCGCCAGCACCCGCGGGTCGATGCGCTCCGACGCACCCAGCACCGCGCAGGCCACGGCCAGGTCGAAGCCGGAGCCTGCTTTCGGCACCGATGCCGGACTGAGCCCGACCGTCAGTTTCTTCTGCGGCCACTCGCCCCCCGAGTTCACCACAGCCGCCCGCACCCGGTCCCGGCTCTCCGTCAGGCTCTTGTCCGGGAGGCCCACCAGGGTGAACGCCGCCACCCCGGGCTCCAGGTCCGCCTGGACCTCGACCACCACGCCCTCGACGCCCACCAGCGCCACCGAGCACGTCCGCGCGAAACCCATCTCAGGCCACCCCCCGCGCGTGCTCGACCACCGGGGCGCCCTTGACCGGGAGCACCACGCCGATCAGGTCGACTCGGACGCCTCCCGGCGGTGCTCCCCCGTGTGTCTGGATCCACCTCTCGGCGAGATCCCGCAGCCGCCGCGCCTTCTCCGGCGTGATCGCCGCCATCGGGTGCTCGAAGCGGCCGTCCCTGCGGGTCTTCACCTCGCAGACGACCAGGACGTCCCCGTCCCGGGCCACGATGTCGATCTCCCCGGTCCTGCCACTGCGCCAGTTGCGCTCCAGGACCGTCATACCGGCGTCCGTCAGCCGCCGCGCGGCCAGATCCTCGCCGTACCTGCCGAGTGCACTGCGTGCGTTCATGTCGGCACCACCTCCGGCGCCAACCGTCACGCACCTCACCAAGAGAAGTGGATCTTGGTGGACAACTCACCGGCTGTGGATAACTTCGTCACCCGCCCGGCAGCTCCAGGTCGCTCTTGTTCAGCTCCTCGATGTTCACGTCCTTGAACGTGAGAACGCGGACCTGCTTCACGAAACGCGCCGGGCGGTACATGTCCCACACCCACGCGTCCGCCATCGACACCTCGAAGAACACCTCGCCCTGGACCGAGTGCACCTGCATCTCGTAGTCGTTGGTGAGGTAGAAGCGCCGCTCGGTCTCGATCACGTATTTGAACAGACCGACGACATCGCGGTACTCCCGGTAGAGCTTCAGCTCCATCTCGGTCTCGTACTTCTCGAGGTCCTCGGCGCTCATGGCAGCTTCCCCTTCAGCCGTGCGGTCCCACCATTGTGCGCCAGTCCCGTAACCCCCTAGACGATTTCCTTGTCAAGGGTCACGGGCCCGGCCGGGGGCCCTTCGTCGAGCAGCCGGCGCAGCAGCTCGGCGAGTCTGGTCGGATACACCGTCTCATGTGCCCGGGCAAGTTCCGCACACGTCCACCAGCGCGCTCCGGCGACGCTGCGCCGCTCCAGCTCGGTGAGGCCCCTGGCCTCGGTGGCCGTCTGGGTCGTACGGGCCAGGTAGTACCACTCGTCCTGGTCCCAGCGTCGCCCCGCGAAGGGGAAGGAGCACGTCCGCCGCCACAGCACCGGACCGAGTTCGACCTCGGTGATGCCGGTCTCCTCGGCGAGTTCCCTCAGTGCGGCCTGTTCACGACTCTCGTCGCCCTCCAAGCCCCCGCCCGGCGTGAACCACCAGTCGTCGGCGGGATCGTCCGGTTCGTGGCCGTGCAGGAGCAGGATGCGGTCCTCGGGGTCGAGCAGGACGACCCGGGCCACCTTGCGCAGGCCGCCCGCGCGGGAGTCCTCGTACGCGCCCGTCGCCTCAGCGGGCACCCACGGGCTCCGTCCTGGTGCGGGAGCGCCTGCCGCCCAGACGCTTGGCGATCGGGCCGTACGCCCCGCCGCCGAGGACGAGGACGGCACCGACCACGATCAGGGTGACGATCACGCGCAGCGGGCCCGGCGTCGACAGCGCGCCCAGCGTCCCGAAGCCCGTGGGACGGGCCAGCATGCCCTTCATGGGCCACACGACGGCGTCCACCCGGGCCGTGACCGCGGACTCGGCCACCGTGCCCTGGGCCGCGTCGGTGAGGTGGGCGGAGGAGTCCAGGGAGCCCTGGCGCTCGTCGCCGAGCAGGAACAGCCGGCCCTTGGGGACCTTGACGGTCGGGATGGTCTTGTCCTCGACCGCGCCGCCCTTGAGGTAGCCCTCGTCGATCTGCTTGCCGTTGACGGTCAGCTTGCCGTCGGTGCAGCAGGCGACGGTGTCCCCGCCGACCGCGACCACGCGCTTGACCACGGGCGCGTTGGTGACCCAGGTCTTGTCCGTGAAGACGACGACGTCGCCCCGGTGCACCTCACTGCCGTCGACGCGCTGGGCCAGCACCCGGTCACCGGCGTCGATCGTCGGCGTCATCGAGGTCGTCGGCACGGTGTAGGGCCGGTAGACCAGCGCCCCCCAGCCGAATCCACCGAGGAACAGCACGATGCCCAGGGCGACCGCGATGCCGGACAGGCGCTGTCCGGTCTTGGTGCCCACCGGGCTCGTGCTCTTGCCGCCGCCGCGCGGGGCCGTACGTGTCGTGCTCTCGCCACCCATGGACCCGCACCCTACCCGGCGGTACCTGAACGGGTCAGCCCCTCATGGCCGCTCGGGGTCACAGCTGCACCAGGGTTTCACCAAGGCGGGGTGCGGGGCCCGGTTCAGCGGGTCTCGGCGGGCGCGATCCTCCTGCGCCGCCACAGCACCACCGGTACCGCGCCGGCGAGCGCGAGGACGTTCGGGGCGACGGTCAGGGCGGCGGACGCCGAGGACTTGTCGTTGATGCCGGGCTGCTCGAAGGTGTCCGGGATGGGCAGGGTGCTCCAGCGGTTGATCGGCCAGGCGATGACGATGGCGCGGCCCACGACCTTGTCCACCGGGACCATGCCGTTGTGCTTGTCGCTCTGGTTGTAGCGGGAGTCGCGGGAGTTCTGGCGGTGGTCGCCCATCACCCAGATGTAGCCCTTGGGGACCTTCACCGTGAACTGGCCGCCCTGGTCGTCGACGCTGCACGGGGTGTTGCCCGGGTAGACGATCGAGGTGTCGTTCAGTGCCTTGCCGTTGACCTTCAGGGGGCCGCTGCCCTTGCAGGAGACCGTGTCGCCGCCGACGCCGATGACGCGCTTGATCAGGTCCTTCTCCTCGGCGGACGGCATCAGGCCGATCCAGCTGAGGACCTTCTGCAGCGCGTTCGGGTTGGCCGTCGGCTCGCCGGCCAGCCAGTTGTCCGGGTCGTGGAAGACCACCACCTCTCCACGCTCGGGCTTCGAGCCGAACCAGGGGGTGAGCTTGTCCACCAGGACGCGGTCACCCTGCTGGAGGGTGTTCTGCATCGAGTCCGAGGGAATCGAGAACGCCTGCACGAGGAAGGTCTTGATCAGCAGCGCGAGGACGAGCGCGATGACGATCAGGATGGGCAGCTCCTTCCAGAAGGAGCGTTGCTTCTTCGCCGTGGGCGTCGAGTCACCCGGGCCCTGGTCGTCCGTCCTGGTCGGTTCGCCGGGCGCCGCGGACTCGTCCCGCGCGCCGGAGTCACTCCCGGAGGTCACGGCGCTGTCCGCGGCCGGGACGGCTGATTCCGCGGGGCGCCCGCGGTGCTCCTCGCCGTCGTGTCCGGACCGTGCGCCAACCGCCACATCCCCCACGCCAACTCCTTACTCTGTGCCGCCGCCTGAGCCGTACCCGGCGCAGGCCCACCACTCCCATAACGAGCGGGAGTTCCGCAGGGCTCGGGAGCTGGATCGCTGTCTTCGGATCGTCGGGTGCAACCCTATGCGACAGCTCGGGGGACGCGGTCGTCCCCGACACGGAGTTGGAAACGGAGGAGAAAGTTTTAGGTTCCTTCAAGGACGTCATGTGCCCGAGGGGCCAGGCGATCACCATGGCCCGCCCGACGACGGAGTGCAGGGAGACCGTGCCGCCGTAGTCGGTGTTCATGTGGGCGCGCGAGTCGGCCGAGTTGCCCCGGTGGTCGCCCATCACCCACAGCCGCCCCTGGGGGACGGTGATGTCGAACGGCTGAGTGGAGGGGGCGTTGCCGGGATACAGGTAGTCCGCCTCGGTCAGGGGAACGCCGTTGACGGTCACCCGCCCCTCGGTGTCACAGCATTTGACGTGGTCGCCGCCGACGCCGATGACCCGTTTGATGAGGTCCTTGTCGTTGGCCGAGGGCAGCAGACCGATGAAGGTGAGCCCTTCCTTGATCTGCTTGACGACGACGGGGTCGTTCTTGGTCGTCGTGGTCTGCTCGCCCGCGAGCCAGCCGCCGGGGTCCTTGAACACGACGACGTCCCCGCGCTTGGGCTCGGAGCCGAACCACGGGGTGAACTTGTCGACCAGGACGCGGTCGCCGATCCGGATCGTCTGCTCCATGGAGCCGGACGGGATCACGAACGCCTGGACGAGGAACGTCTTCAGGACCAGCGCTATCAGGACCGCCACACCTACCAGGAGCGGTATCTCCTTGACCGCGCTGCGCCTGCGCTTTCGTTTGACCTTGCGCTGCAGCTTGCGCCGCTCCGCGCGGGTACGGCCGCCACTCGGCGCGGTGCCGGTGGAGGTGCGCCGGGAGCCGGTGGGCAGCAGGTTCTCGGTGCCGAACGTGCCGTAGCCGCCGCTCGCCTCCGGACGGCGCGGTTTGCCGCGGTTACCCATGCGCACCGCCGGCGGCGGGCACGCGCGCGTAGGCGGCGGGGCGGTGCAGGCGGGTCCAGTGGGTGGTGGGCCATACGATCCAGTCGGCGCGGCCGATGACGTCGGAGACCGGGATCATGCCGCCGCCCGGCGAGCCCAGGTGGTCGCGTGAGTCGCTCGAGTCGCTGCGGTGGTCGCCGAGGACGAAGAGGGTGCCGTCGGGCACGACGACGCGGAAGGGCACCGTCGACGGGCTGTCCCCGGGGTACAGGAAAGCCGACTCGTCGACCGACCGGCCGTTCACCTCGATCCTCCCCTCCTTGTCGCAGCAGACAACGCGGTCTCCGCCCACGCCCACGACGCGCTTGATGTAGTCCGCGTCACCGAAATACCCAGTTCCGTCGAACACCACAACATCGCCACGGCGCGGCTCGGCACCGAAACGGTACGCCAACTTATTTACGAGAACGCGGTCCCCGATCCTCAATCCCTGTTCCATGGATCCGCTGGGAATCTGGAATGGTTGAGCCACGAAAGAGTTGAGGAGCAGCAAAAAGACCAGGCAGACCAGCAGGGTCAGGGTGATCCGGCCGCCGGGCAGCCAGTCGGTGATCCGCGCCACCAACGCGAAACGCGACCGTCCCTCCGCAGCCACTGGTTCAGGGCGGGAGGAGCGGTCGCGCTCCGTGTGCTGTGCTTCGGTGTCCATCGGGGCCGAATGCTATCCGGCCCCGCTTTGACCACCGGTAAGCGCTCAGCTCTCGCGCTTCTCCTTGATCTTCGCCGCCTTGCCGCGCAGCTCGCGCAGGTAGTACAGCTTGGCGCGACGCACGTCACCGCGGGTGACGAGCTCGATCTTCTCCACGATCGGGGTGTGCACCGGGAAGGTGCGCTCGACGCCGACGGAGAAGGAGACCTTGCGGACCGTGAAGGTCTCGCGGACACCGGCGCCCTGGCGGCGGATCACAACGCCCTTGAACTGCTGCACACGGGAGCGGTTGCCCTCGATGACGCGGACGTGGACGTTGACGGTGTCACCCGGGCGGAAGGCCGGGATGTCGCTGCGCAGCGACGCGGAGTCGACGGAGTCGAGCAGGTGAGACATTTCGTCTGCTTTCTTCGCTGATGCCACAGGTCATCAACGGGAGCTAGGTGTTCCAGGAAGGATGCTGTCCGTGTCGGGGCGGGCGTCGTGTCCCCCTGTGGCAGGGGCGCACGCCGGACGACGCACAACAGCGCCCTATTCTTCCACGCCCTCCGGCCTGCGCCAAAATCGGCCGTAGGGCTCGCCCTCCGGATCCGGCGCCCAGCCCAGGATGGAGAGCATCTCGCGGTCCTTCTTGTCGAAGACCTTGGGGTCGCAGCGCTCGATCAGGTCGGGCCGGTTGGCCGTCGTACGCCTGAGGGCCTCGTCGCGGCGCCAGCGGGCGATTTTGCCGTGATGGCCGCTGAGCAGCACATCGGGGATGGAACGTCCGCGCCACTCGGGGGGCTTGGTGTAGACGGGGCCCTCCAGAAGGTTGGCCATGGCGCCGGGCGCGAAGGAGTCGTCGCGGTGCGACTCCGCGTTGCCGAGGACGCCGGGCAGCAGCCGGGCCACGGCCTCCGTGATCACCAGTACGGCCGCCTCGCCGCCGGCGAGGACGTAGTCGCCGATCGACACCTCGTACACCGGTACGCGGGTCGCGTACTCGTCGATGACGCGGCGGTCGATGCCCTCGTAGCGCGCGGGCGTGAAGATCAGCCAGGGGCGCTCGGAGAGCTCGACGGCGAGTTCCTGGGTGAAGGGGCGGCCGCTGGGGGTGGGCACGATCAGCGCCGGGGCGTGCGCGCCGGTCTCGTAGCCGTCGGCGAGCACGGTGTCGAGCGCGTCGCCCCAGGGGTCGGTCTTCATGACCATGCCGGGGCCGCCGCCGTACGGGGTGTCGTCGACGGTGTTGTGCCGGTCGTACGTCCACGCGCGCAGGTCGTGCACCTGGACGTCGAGCTGCCCACGCGCGCGTGCCTTGCCGACGAGGGAGACGTTCAGCGGTTCGAGGTACTCGGGAAAGATCGTGACGACGTCCAGGCGCATCGCTTACGACTCTTCCCGCGAGGAGGCGATCTCCGCCTGGTCGTCGATCAGACCGGGCGGCGGCGTGATGACGGCCTTCTGCTCGGCGAGGTCGATCTCGGCGACGATCTCCTCGACGAAGGGGATCATCACCTCGCTGCCGTCCGGGCGCTCGACGATGAAGAGGTCCTGGGACGGCAGGTGCGAGATCTCGGTGATCCGGCCCACCTCCACACCGTCCATGGTGACGACGTCCAGGTCGATGAGCTGGTGGTCGTAGTACTCGTCCTCCTCCTCGGGCAGCTCGTCCGGGTCGACCTCGGCGATCAGGAGCGTGTTGCGCAGGGCCTCGGCGGCGTTGCGGTCGTTCACTCCCTCGAACCGCAACAGGAGCCGCCCGCTGTGGACGCGGCCGGTCTCGATGGTGAGGGGACCCGTGGTGGCCGGGTCGGTGGCCAGGACGGCGCCGGGCGCGAGCCGCAGTTCGGGCTCGTCGGTACGGACCTCGACGGTGACCTCGCCCTTGATGCCGTGGGCACGGCCGATCCGCGCTACTACGAGCTGCACTTCTCAGGATCTCCTGTCATACGACTACGGGCCGGGGACGGCCCAGTGGCCCTCCCCGGCCCGAGCCGGTGCTGCGTTTTCGGCGTCAGCGGACGTGGTCGACGTCGACGAGGTCGACGCGGACACCGCGGCCGCCGATGGCGCCCACGACGGTACGCAGAGCGCGTGCGGTGCGGCCGTTGCGGCCGATCACCTTGCCGAGGTCGTCGGGGTGGACCCGGACCTCGAGGACGCGTCCGCGGCGCAGGTTGCGGGATGCGACCTGCACATCGTCGGGGTTGTCGACGATGCCCTTCACGAGGTGCTCGAGAGCCTCCTCGAGCATGCTCAGGCCTCGGCCGACTCGGACTCGGCGGCAGCCTCGTCCTTCTTCTCCGCCTTCTTCTTCTGGGTGATCGCCTCACCCTTGCCCTCGTCGTCGCCACCCAGGGCCTCGAACGACGGGCGCGCCTTCTTCGGCTCGGCGACGAGCAGCGGAGCCGGGGCGGGCTCGCCCTTGAACTTCTGCCAGTCGCCGGTCTTCTTCAGGATGGCGAGGACGGGCTCGGTCGGCTGCGCGCCGACACCCAGCCAGTACGCCACGCGCTCGGCGTCCACCTCGATGACCGACGGGTTGTAGACCGGGTGGTACTTGCCGATCTCCTCGATCGCACGGCCGTCGCGACGGGTGCGGGAGTCGGCGACGACGATGCGGTAGTGAGGCGAACGGATCTTGCCCAGACGCTTCAGCTTGATCTTGACTGCCACGGGAGTGGGTTCTCCTGGATTTGACGTGGTTGGGCACGGCGAGAATGCCGCGTGGGGTTGCGGTACCCGAGTGCCCGATGGACGCGTCAGCCGGAGGAGAGAGGGGTCCTGTGCGGCTGTCGAGTACAGCTAGCCATTGTGCCACACCCGGCGGGTCGCTCACGCCGGGTGGTCCGGGGCATGCCTGAGAGGCACCCGGCTCTCCGGGTGCCCACAGGCTGCACACGTCCGCCACGGCATCGCGGGTGCGGCTGCCACGAGCAGCCGCGTCCTCATGCCGCGCCGACGACCTCCGGAATCCGGAACGGCTTGCCGCAGCCGCCGCAGACGATGGGGGCCTGGGCCAGGACGGACGGGACGACCCGGACGTTGCGCCCGCAGTCGCACACGGCCTTCACGCGCACCCCGCCGCCGGAGGAACCGTGCCGGGCGGCCGGTCCCCGGAAGCTCTTCGGGGTGTCCGCGGAGGTCGCCGCCGTGTGTGCCTTCAGGGCGCGCTGGAGGCGCTCCATCGTCGGGCGGTAACGGCGCTTGGCCTCGGGGTTGAGCGTGACCAGCGAGAAGCCGCTGCTGGGATGCGGTTCCTCGGGGTGGTCCAGGCCCAGCTCCTCGGCGATCGCGAGGAATCTGCGGTTGTGGTACCGGCCGGCACGGGACGTGTCGCGCACGCCGCGCGCTGCGGCGATGCCGTGGACTGCCTCATGGAGCAGTCGCTCGAAGGAGAGCTCGTGCCCGCACGCGGACGACGACTCTCCGATCAGGGATTCTGGCGCGGCGAGGTCGGGCAGCTCGGGGTGGTACCGCTGAATGTCGGCCCACGCCTGTGCCAGCTCGGCGGCGAGAACAGGTGGTGTCTGTGTCGTGCTCACGTAATGACAACGAGCGGGGGTGCCGCTGTGTTCCTATTCCGGGGCATCCCAAATAATTTGCACGTACCCGTCAGTTGCCGCTGATGAGTGGAGACGAGGGCGGGTGCGCTGATCTGCGGAGAAACCTCACAGCTCCTCCCAAGGTGGTACGTAGCCAGACCTACGCACCGGCGCGTAGCCGTCGTCCGCGCGCCGGTGCGGCTGTGCTCCGCGGATGCGCAAGGGGCGTTTCGGCCGCTCTCGCCGCGGAAGGGCGCTGTATCAGTAAGCGCGCGCGACGAGGGCGACGTTACCGGGTGCGTCCTCGGACTCCGGCACCGACCCGTCGGCGCCGACCAGACACCGTACGGTCACCGCGTGCTCGGCCAGCCTGGCCTCGCCCTCCGCGCCGAGATGCGCCCACGGGACGCGCGCCCAGCCGCCGGCCACGGCCGCCTCGACGGCCTCCTCGACCGTCGACACGTCGGCCGTGCGCGACTCACGCCGCGCGCGGGACTGCTCCAGCAGCAGCGCCTGGTCCTCCTCCAGGACGGACGGCAGCAGTCGTACGAGGGAGTCGATCGCCACCGGCTCCTTGCCTCCCGGGATCCGCCGGGCGAGCATCGCCGTGCCGTTCTCCAGGTCACGGGGGCCGACCTCGATCCGTACCGGCACGCCCTTGAGCTCCCAGTCGACGGCCCGGCGACCGAAGGGGATGTCGGCGCGGTCGTCGACATGGACGCGGACACCTGCGGCCGCCAGCAGATCCCCGATCTCGCGGACCTTGGCCAGAACCGTCTCGTCGCCCTTGATCGCGAGGACGACGACCTGGATCTGCGCCAGCCGCGGCGGGACGCGCAGGCCGTTGTCATCGCCGTGAGTCATCACCAGGGCGCCGATCATCCGGGTGGTGGAGCCCCAGGAGGTCTGCCAGACGAGTTCCTGGCTGCCTTCCTTCGACAGGTACCGGGTGTTGAAGGCCTTGGCGAAGTTCTGGCCCAGCTCGTGACTGGTGACCATCTGGAGGGCCTTGCCGTCGCCCATCATGCTTTCGAGGGTCAGGGTGTTGATGGCACCCGCGAAGCGCTCCTTGACCGTCTTGCGACCGGAGACGAAGTCCATAGCGAGGACGTCCCGCAGGAAATCCCCGTAGACGTGCCGCTGAATACGGGCGGCGAAGTCGCGTGCCTCCTCGTAGGTGGCGTGCGCGGTGTGGCCCTCCTGCCACAGGAACTCGGTCGTACGGAGGAAGAGGCGGGGCCGCAACTCCCAACGCACCACGTTCGCCCACTGATTGATCAGCAACGGCAGATCGCGGTAGCTCTGCACCCACTTCGAGAAGTACTCGTTGATGATCGTCTCGGAGGTGGGCCGGACGACCGCCGGCTCCTCCAGTTCCTTGCCGCCGGCGTGGGTGACCACGGCCAGCTCCGGTGCGAAGCCCTCGACATGGTCCGCCTCGCGGGTGAGGTACGACTGCGGGATCAGCAGCGGGAAGTACGCGTTCTGCGTGCCCGTTGCCTTGATCCGGGCGTCCATCTCGGCCTGCATCCGCTCCCAGAGCCCGTACCCGTACGGTCGGATGACCATGGTGCCGCGCACCGGTCCGTTGTCCGCCAGTTCGGCTTTGTTGATCAGGTCCTGGTACCAGCGCGGGAAGTCGTCCGCCCGCGGGGTGAGCACGGATGCCTTTGCCATGCCGGGATATTACGAGGGCACATTGCCGGGATGTGAATTCTTTTCACCGGCGCAGTCAAGCCACAAGCCGGGGACCGTCAACCCCTGGACGAGCGGTCGAGTGCGGAGTTACCTGGCATACGGGGGGAGTGCGAGCGCACGTCACGGGGGCCACGGAAACGGGCACAGCGGCAACTCTCGGCGGATTGGGGCGCTTTACATGACACCTACGCTCGTGCGGCAGCACCTGCCTCATACGGGGACGACACCCCGTGTGGACCTGTGTGCACGCGCGCGTGACTGGTCCGAGATCCAGGAGCGGATGCTGGTTCCGCTCTACGAGGCCGTCTACGAGCGACTGGAGGTGGGCTCCGGCACCCGACTGCTGGGCCTGGGCTGCGGCAGCGGACTCGCCCTGTTGATGGCGGCGTCCAGAGGCGCCGCGGTCACCGGTGTCGACCACCGCTCGCCCGAACGGCTCGCCCTCGCACGGGAGCGGCTGCTCCCGGAGACGGGGGCCACGCGCGCGCGTGGGGACACGCGACTCATCGACGGTTCGCCCGGGGACGTCGGGGCCGCGGGCGACGCGGAGACGCCCGCGTACACCCTGGTGACCGCTTTCGAGCCCATCGGGTGTCTCGCGGGCGACTCGGAGGGGCTCGGCGGGCTGCTACGGGCAGTGACACCGCTCGCCGAGCGCGGGGCGCCCGTGGTGCTCGCCGGCTGGGGTCCGCCGGAACGCTGCGCCACGTCGTCCGTGCTGCGGGTGGCCGCCAGGCTGGCGGATCCGCTGCGCAGCGCGGGCAGTTGGCGCCCCGCCCTTCGCGACGACCTGGAGGAGGTCGCCCAGCGGGCCGGCCTCAAGCCGGACGGCTCGGGCCGGGTCTCCTGCCCCTTCGGCTACGCGGGCGTCGGCAGCGCGCTGCGGGGGCTGCTCTCCACCGGCCTCTTCGACGCGGCGATCACCGCGACGGACCAGGTCCAGGTCGACAAGGAGCTGACGGAGGCGCTGCACCCGTACCGGCGCGGCGACGGGACGGTATGGATGCCGAACGTCTTCCGCTACCTGATCGCGCGCGTGCCCTAAAGGGACTCCTTGGGCCGGCCGCCAAGTGCCGCCGCGTCCTCGACGTCCTTGGTCGGACGGGTGATGCCCGCGATGCGGTACACGTCCGCCTCCTCCAGGGTCTCCCGCTCCAGCAGGGCCTCGGCGAGGGCGTCGAGTCGGCCGCGGTGTTCGGTGAGCTTGCGGCAGGCCTCGTCGTAGCACTCGTCGACGATGCGGCGCATCTCGCCGTCGATGACATCGAGGGTCTGCGGGGCCGCCGCGAGGCCGTAGGCCTGCTGGGCGTCGTTGGGGAGGGCGGAGAGGCGGCCGACGCGGTCGCTCATGCCCCAGCGGGCGACCATGCCGCGCGCGATGCCGGTGACCTGTTCGAGGTCGTTCTCGGCGCCGGTGGTGATCACCCCGTACACGACCTGTTCCGCCGCCATGCCGCCGAGCGCGCCGATGATCCGGCCGCGCAGGTACTGCTCGGTGTAGGCGTACTTGTCGGACTCCGGCGTCGACAGGGTGACGCCGAGGGCGCGGCCGCGCGGGACGATGGTGATCTTGCGGACGGGGTCGGCGCCCGGCTGGAGCATGCCCAGCAGGGCGTGTCCGCTCTCGTGATACGCCGTCCTGCGCCGCTCCTCGTCGGGCATCACCAGCGGCCGTTCCGCGCCCAGCTGGACCTTCTCCAGCGCCTCCGAGAGGTCGGCCTGGGTGACCTTCTCCTGCTTGCGCTTGACGGCGAGGAGGGCGGCCTCGTTGGCGAGGTTGGCGAGTTCGGCGCCGGTCATGCCCGGGGTGGTCCGGGCGACCTGGGCGAGGTCGACGTCCTTCGCGAGCGGGATCTGGCGGGTGTGGATCTCCAGGATGGCCTGGCGGCCGCCGCGGTCCGGGGGCGAGACCATGACCACCCGGTCGAAGCGGCCGGGGCGGGTCAGGGCCGGGTCGAGGACGTCTGCGCGGTTGGTGGCCGCGATGACGATGACGCCCTCCGAGCCGGAGAAGCCGTCCATCTCGGTGAGGATCTGGTTCAGCGTCTGCTCGCGCTCGTCGTGACCGCCCATTCCGGAACCGCCGCCGCGGGCCCGGCCGATGGTGTCGATCTCGTCGATGAAGATGATCGACGGGGCCACCTTGCGGGCCTCCGCGAACAGTTCACGCACGCGTGAGGCGCCCACACCGACGATCATCTCGATGAACTCGGAGGCGGACGCCGAGAAGAACGGCACCCCCGCCTCGCCGGCGACCGCCCGCGCGAGCAGCGTCTTGCCGGTGCCGGGAGGGCCCGCGAGCAGCACGCCCTTGGGCATCTTCGCGCCCATCCTGCGGTAGGCGTCGGGGTTCTTCAGGAAGTCCACGACGTCGTTGAGCTCACCCTCGACCTCGTCGATGCCGGCGACGTCCTCGAACGTGGTGCGCTGCTGCCCAGGTTCCAGCTCCACCGGCTTGGGCGGCGCCTTGCGGCCGAGCATGCCGCCCGCGCCGCCGAGCCCCGAGCTCATCCTGCGTGCGATGAACACCCACACCGCGATCAGCAGCAGCATCGGCGCCAGCGAGATCAGCAGGTTGGACAGGAAGCTGCGGTGCTGGACGACCGGCTCCGCGGTGACCGTGACGTCGTGCTTGGTCAGGTCCTCCCAGACCTTGTCGTCCGCGAAGGTGGGCCGCTCGGTGTTGAACTTGGTGTACTTGCCCTCGCCCTGGGGGTTGTCCCGGGCCTTCTTGAGCTGGCCCTGGATGGCGTTGCCCTTGGCGTAGATCTTGCTGACGTTGCCCGCGTCGACCTGCTTGCTGAACTCGGTGTAGGAGATCGTCGGCTCGTCGCCCTCGTTGAAGAACGACAGCAGCACGTTGGCGAGCAGGTACACGACCAGCGCCGTGAGGATCAGGCTCCACCAGCCGCCGCGCATCCTCCGGCCGCCGGGGGACGGCTTCTGCGGCTCCTCGGGCGTGCCCTCCGTACGCCAGGGCTGGTCGGGCGACTTGCGCGGCGGCGCGGGGTTGGTCATAGCCGGACGTTACGACAACGACCAACCCCGGGCATGCGCTGCCGGTGAAATCGACCCATGAACTTAACGAGCGGCCCGTGAACTCTCGTGGAGTTCAGCTCATGAACCTCTCGATCAGCCCATCAATTTCTCGATCGGCCCATCACCTTGTCGATCAGCCCATGAACTTCTTGAACTCGTCCGGCAGCTCGAAGTCCTGGCCGCCCTGCTGACCCGGCAGCCCGAAGGCACCGCCCGGCACGGCACCGCCCTGGGCGGCGGCCCGGCGTGCGGCCTCCTCCTGCTCCTGCTGCTTGCGCTTCATCGGGTTGCCCGAGCGCTGCTTGCCCTTGGCCTTCTTCGGCTGCTTCCGGCTGCGGCCGGGACCGCCGCCCATGCCGGGGATCCCCGGCATCCCGGGCATGCCGCCGCCCTGGGCCATGCGGGACATCATCTTGCGGGCCTCGAAGAACCGCTCGACGAGGTTCTTGACGGCGCTGACCTCGACGCCGGAACCCTTGGCGATACGCGCGCGGCGGGAGCCGTTGATGATCGTCGGGTCCTGGCGCTCACCCGGGGTCATCGACTTGATGATGGCGGCCGTACGGTCGACGTCCCGTTCGTCGATGTTGTTGATCTGTTCCTTGATCTGGCCCATGCCGGGCATCATGCCGAGCAGCTTGCTGATGCTGCCCATCTTCCTGACCTGCTCCATCTGGGACAGGAAGTCGTCGAGGGTGAAGTCCTGGCCCTTCTTGGAGGCGAGCTTGGAGGCCATCTTCGCGGCCTCTTCCTCGCTGAACTCCTTCTGCGCCTTCTCGAACAGGGTGGCGAGGTCACCCATGTCGAGGATGCGGGAGGCCATCCGGTCCGGGTGGAAGACGTCGAAGTCGTCCAGCTTCTCGCCGTTGGAGGCGAACATGATCGGCTTGCCGGTGACCGAGGCGATCGACAGGGCCGCACCACCGCGGGCGTCACCGTCGAGCTTGGAGAGGACCACGCCGTCGAAGCCGACGCCGTCGCGGAAGGCCTCCGCCGTGTTGACGGCGTCCTGACCGATCATCGCGTCGACGACGAAGAGGATCTCGTCCGGCGAGACCGCGTCCCGGATGTCCGCGGCCTGCTGCATCATCTCCTGGTCGATGCCGAGGCGGCCGGCGGTGTCGACGATGACGATGTCGTGGAGCTTGGTCCTGGCGTGCTGAACGGAGTCCCTGGCGACCTTGACCGGATCCCCCACGCCGTTGCCCGGCTCCGGAGCGAAGACGGCGACGCCCGCGCGCTCGGCGACGACGCTGAGCTGGTTGACCGCGTTCGGGCGCTGGAGGTCTGCGGCGACCAGGAGCGGCGAGTGGCCCTCTTCCTTGAGGTGCTTGGCGAGCTTGCCCGCGAGGGTGGTCTTACCGGCACCCTGCAGACCCGCGAGCATGATCACGGTCGGGGGCTGCTTGGCGAAGCGCAGCCGGCGGGTCTGGCCGCCCAGGACGGTGACCAGCTCGTCGTTGACGATGTCCAGCACCCGCTGGGCGGGGTACTGCGTACCGGAGACCTCGGGGCCGAGGGCGCGTTCCTTGACGTTCTTGATGAACGCCCGGACGACCGGCAGGGCCACGTCCGCCTCGAGCAGCGCGATACGGATCTCGCGCGCGGTGGCGTCGATGTCCGCCTCGCTCAGACGCCCCTTGCCGCGCAGATTCTTGAAGGTCGCTGAAAGGCGATCGGAGAGAGTGTCGAACACGGCGGCGTCGGTCCTCGGAGTCGGGGTCAGTGTGAGCGTCTTCCAGGGTATCCGGACCGGCAGGACAATCGCCCCCGCCCGGTACCTTCGAGGTCACCCCCGCAGCGTCTCCTCCAGTTTTCGGGCCACCGAGGCAGCTTCCTCGGTGGGCAGGGGCGTGCCCTCGGGGGCGGTGACGTAGAAGGCGTCCACGGCGTTGGCGCCCAGGGTCGACACATGCATGCTGCGCACCCGTACCTTCGCGTCGTCCAGCGCCCGTCCGATCCGGTGCAGCAGTCCTGGGGCGTCCTGGGCGCGCACCTCGATCACCGTGGCGTGCCGGGACGCGGCCGGGGCGACCGTCACCCGGGGCGGCGGGGCCACGACTCCTCGGCGGCGCGGATAGGCGGCGTCCCGCTCGGCCAGGCGTCCCGCGATGTCCAGGGAGCCGTCCAGGGCCCGGACGAGGTCCGCCCGCAGCCGCGCGGCCTGCGGCAGGGAGCCGTACTCGGCGGCCACCCGCCAGTCCAGCAGCAGCACCGAGCCCTCGACGCCGTCCGGCAGCTCCAGGGTCCGCAGTCCCGCCGTGCGCACGGTCAGCCGGTGCACGGCGAGGACGCCGGCGACCGCGGGCAGCACGCCCGGCTGGTCCGGCACGGCGATCAGCAGCTCCACGCCGAGCGGTTCGGGGTCCCCGGTGGGCTGGTCCTCGGCCGGCGGCTCGGTCTGCGCACGCAGGGACAGCACGGGAGAGCCCGTGGCGACCGCCTCGATGGCGAGCCGTTCCTGCTCGGCGGTGGGCGCGGCGGCCTCGGGCTCGTCGGGGACGTCCCCGGCGAGGACCGCGGAGACCCGCTTCACGAGCTCGGCGACGAGCGAGGCGCGCCAGGACGACCAGGCGGCCGGGCCGGTGGCCAGCGCGTCCGCCTCGGTCAGCGCGTGCAGCAGCTCCAGCGTCCCCTGCGAGCCGACCGCGTCGGCGACCGACCGTACGGTGGCCGGGTCCTCCAGGTCACGCCGGGTGGCGGTGTCGACGAGCAGCAGATGGTGCCGTACCAGGGTCGCGAGCACGGCGACCTCGTCTCGGTCGAAGCCGATCCGCGCCGCCACGTCGCGCGCGATGATCTCGCCGGCCACCGAGTGGTCGCCGGGCCAGCCCTTGCCGATGTCGTGCAGCAGCGCGGCGACCAGGAGAAGGTCGGGGCGGTGGACGCGGCGGGTGAAGTCGGAGGCGCGCACGGCCGTTTCGATGAGGTGCCGGTCGACGGTCCAGATGTGCACGGCGTTGCGCTGCGGCCGGCAGCGCACCCGCTCCCAGTCCGGCAGCAGCCGGGTGATCAGCCCCTCCGCCTCCAGGGCCTCCCAGACGTCGATCGTCGGATGACCGGAGCCGAGCAGGGTCACCAGCTGCTCGCGCGCCTCGGCGGGCCAGGGCGCGGGCAGGGGGCGCGCGATGGCCGCCATGCGCCGCACGGCGTGCAAGGAGAGCGGGAGTCCGGCCTGTGCGGCGGCGGCCGCGGCGCGCAGCGGCAGGACGGGATCGCGCTCGGGGCGCGCTGCACGGGCGAGCACCACCTCGCCGTCCTGCTCCACCACGCCCTCGGCCAGCGGGGAGCGCTCGGGGACCGGTTTGCCGCCGCCCAGCATGGCGCGCAGCCGCGGCCGCACGGCGCGCGATCTGAGCACGCGCCCCACCTCGCGCCAGGTGACGTCACTGGCGTACGAGATCACGCGTGCCGCCTCGTAGACCTGGCGCAGCAGCGTGTCCGCGTCGAGCAGGCCGAGTTCGGCGGCGACCTGGTCCTGCTCCTGGAGCGCGAGCCGGTCCGTCGCGCGCCCCGTCGTGAGGTGGAGCGCGTCACGGACGTCCAGGAGCCGGCGCCGGGCGTCGTCGAGGCCCTCGCGCGGGGCGTCGGCCAGCCAGGAGGCGGCGACGGCGCGCAGGGTGGTGGCGTCGCGCAGCCCGCCGCGCGCCTCCTTCAGATCCGGTTCCAGCAGGTACTGCAGCTCGCCCTGGCGTTCGGCCCGCTCGGCACACAGTTCCTGCAGTTCGGGCAGGCGCTTGGGTGCCTGGTTGCGCCAGTCGGCGAGGACGGCGGTGCGCAGACCGGCGGTGAGACCGAGGTCGCCGGCGATGTGACGGGCGTCGAGGAGACCGAGTTGGACTTTCAAATCCTCCCCGGCGGTCCTGCGGGCCTCCCCCGGCGTGCGCACCGAGTGGTCCAGGGAGAGACCGAGGTCCCAGACGGGGTACCAGAGGCGGTCGGCGAGCGCGGCGACCGCCTTGCTTTCGCTGCCGTCATGGAGGAGCAGCAGGTCCAGGTCGCTGCGCGGGGACAGCTCGCCGCGTCCGTAGCCGCCGACGGCGACCAGGGAGACCCCGCGCAGCCCCTCGGCTCCGGCGGCGAAGAGTCCCGTCAGCCAGTCGTCCGTCAGCGCGGACAGGGCCGAACGGCGCGGCGGCCCGGACCGCTCCCCCTCGGTGAGGAGGTGCAGCCGGGCCGCCGCGTAGCCGCTGGGTCCCGAGTCTTCTGCTTCGTTGTGCACGTCCGTACTCGACACCCAGGAGCTCCTGTTCTTTTTTCTGTCAGAGCGCGTCGGGGCCGCGCTCGCCGGTCCGCACCCGGACCGCCGTCTCGACCGGGATCGACCAGACCTTGCCGTCACCGATCTTGCCGGTGCGGGCCGCCTTGACAACGACCTCGATCAGCTGCTCGGCGTCGTCGTCCTCGGCCAGCACCTCGATACGGATCTTGGGCACCAGGTCGACGGTGTACTCGGCACCGCGGTAGACCTCGGTGTGGCCCCGCTGACGACCGTAACCGCTCGCCTCGGTGACCGTCAGGCCGTGGACGCCGAACGCCTGGAGGGCTTCCTTGATCTCGTCGAGCCGGTGCGGCTTGACGACGGCGGTGATGAGCTTCATGCGTCCACCTTCTTGCTCTCCGTGGCGGCCAGGACCGAGGCGGCGGATCCGGCGATGCCACCGCCCGCGCCGCTGAAGTCGTATGCGGTCTCGGCGTGCTCGGCCTGGTCGATACCACCGACCTCCTCGTCCTCGGTGACCCGCATTCCGATGGTCTTGTCGAGGAGGAAGGCGAGGACCGCGGAGGCGATCAGGGAGTAGGCGAGGACCGCGCCGACACCGGCGAACTGCTTCCACAGCTGGGTGAAGGAGTGGTCGCCGTAGAAGACGCCGGTCGCGGCGGACTGGCCCTTGCCGGTGGCGAAGAAGCCGATGAGCAGGGAGCCGATGATGCCGCCGACCATGTGGACGCCGACCACGTCGAGGGAGTCGTCGTAGCCGAACTTGAACTTCAGGCCGACCGCGGCGGCGCAGGCGACACCGGCGATGGCACCGACGGCGATCGCGCCGATCGGGGAGACCGCGCCACCGGACGGGGTGATCGCGACCAGACCCGCGACCGCGCCGGAGGCGGCGCCCAGCGTGGTGAACGCGCCGTGGCGGATCTTCTCGTAGGCGAGCCAGGCGAGCATGGCGGCGGCGGTGGCGACCTGCGTGTTGACGAACATCAGCGCGCCGACGCCGTCGTCGTTGCCGAGCCAGGAGCCCGCGTTGAAGCCGAACCAGCCGAACCACAGCAGACCGGCACCGAGCATCACCAGCGGGAGGCTGTGCGGGCGCATCGGGTCCTTCTTGAAGCCGACGCGCTTGCCGATGACCAGGATGACGCCGAGGGCGCCGGCACCGGCGTTGATGTGGACCGCGGTACCACCGGCGAAGTCGATCACACCGAGCTTGAAGGCCCAGCCGTCGGCGCCCCACACCCAGTGGGCGACCGGGACGTAGACGACCGTCAGCCACAGGGCGACGAACAGCGACCAGGCGGAGAAC
This sequence comes from Streptomyces sp. NPDC005799, assembly GCF_040630525.1. NCBI lineage: Bacteria > Bacillati > Actinomycetota > Actinomycetes > Kitasatosporales > Streptomycetaceae > Streptomyces > Streptomyces sp. NPDC005799. The sequence continues at coordinate 53,258 of NZ_JBEXXQ010000009.1, read as the reverse complement.
TTGACACGGTCCGCGAGGGCGCCGCTTATCAGGGCCGGCGTGATGATCGCGAACATCATCTGGAAGACCATGAACACGAAGATCGGGATGGTGTAGCCGGGCCAGAGCTCGGTGAGGCCGACCTTGTGGAGTCCGAACCAGTCGGTGTCCCAGCCGATCAGGCTGTTGTTCGTGCCGAAGGCGAGGGAGAAACCGTAGAGCACCCACAGAATGGTGACGATGCCGATACTGATGAAGCTCATCATCAGCATGTTCAGGGTGCTCTTGACCCGGACCATGCCTCCGTAGAAGAAGGCGAGCCCGGGGGTCATGATCAGCACCAGGGCGGATGCGATCAGCATGAAGCCTGTGTTGGCGGATGACAGCTTGGGTGCCTCCGCGGCAAGCGTGATGGCGGCTGATGCCATCGGCGTCTCCTCGTCGGTTGTACGGCCCCGTGCGGGTCGGAGCGTGTGAGCGGTCCGGTCAAGAGGGGTGGGCCGGTTATGCGCCATGAGATTGGCGCAGCGCGGTTTCGGTCGAAGCCCCTGGTTGTTTCACCGGAGTGACGAAGACGCCCTGCGTGTTACGCGTCGATGAACTGCCGGATGTCCGGCCGCGCGATCGTTATCGTGGCGCAACCTTCGCGAAGGACGGGAACCGGCCGCGGTCGGCCTTCCGACGACCTGGCATGGGGGGAGCCGAGTCGGGCAGTTCGGGAGGGCCGGCCGCGGCCGGGGTTCAGGTGTTTTCCGGTCGGGTCAGACCGCTTCGGCGTTCTCCGGGAGCTCGATGGCGAGCTTCTCGGTGAGGTCGACGACCTCGGCCAGCTCTCCGAAGTCGCGTACGGCCGTGTCGACCGTCTTTCGGATACGAGTGTTCACGCGCTCGGAGCGGACCTTCTTGGCAATGTGCATGGCCCGCTCGGCCAGCACCGCGCTCTGCTCGGGTTCACGCCGCAGCAGGTGCACGGTGGCCATGCCGATGAGGTTGAGTGCGTACGACCGCTGGTGCTCGCTGTCCGCCGCGAACAACTCGACCGCCCGCTGCATCAGCGGCTCGGCCAGCGAGGCGTAGGTCGGGCTGCGGCCGGCGACATAGGCGAGGTCGCGGAAGGAGTGGCTGTTCTCCCCGAACAGCTCGGCCTCGGAGAAGAAGCGGATCCAGTCGGGATCCGGGTCGTCCCACTCGTCGACGTCGGCGAAGGTGTCCTCGGCCATCCGCACGGCCCGCTTGCACTTGCCGGGCTGGCCCATGTTGGCGTACGCGCGGGCCTCCATCGCATACAGCATCGACTGGGTGCGCGGGCTCGCGCAGTCCCGGCTGCCGTACTGCGCGAGGTGGATCAGCTCCAGTGCGTCGTCGGGCCGGCCGAGGTGGATCATCTGACGGCTCATGCTGGACAGGACGTAGGAGCCGAGGGGCTTGTCGCCGGCCTCCTTGGCCGCGTGCAGGGCGAGCACGAAGTACTTCTGGGCGGTGGGCTGCAGCCCGACGTCGTACGACATCCAGCCGGCCAGCTCGGCCAGCTCGGCGGCGACCTTGAACAGCTTGCGGGTGGTCTCCTCGGGCTGGGGCTCCTGGAGCAGGTCGGTCACCTCGTGCAGCTGGCCGACGACCGCCTTGCGGCGCAGGCCGCCGCCGCACTGGGCGTCCCACTGGCGGAACATGATCGTGGTGGACTCGAGGAGGTCCAGTTCGGGCCTGGAGAGCCGGCCGCGGGCCCGGCTGACGGGCTCGGGCTCCGGCTGCGGGGTCTGCGGCGCGGGCACCAGCCAGCGCTGCATCGGCTCGATGAGGGACGGGCCCGCCGACAGCACCAGCGAGCTCCCGAGGAAGCCGCGCCGCGCCAGCATCAGGTCGCTGCGCGAGAACTCGCTGAGCAGAGCGACTGTCTGCGGGCCCGTCCAGGGCAGGTCGACGCCGGACACGGACGGTGACTGGCGTGCCGCGCGCAGGCCGAGGTCCTCGACGGAGACCACGCATCCGAAGCGCTCGGAGAACAGCTCGGACAGGATTCTGGGGATGGGTTCGCGGGGGTTCTCGCCGTCCAGCCAGCGGCGCACCCGGGAGGTGTCGGTGGAGATGTGGTTGGCGCCCAACTGGCGGGCCCTGCGGTTGACCTGACGGGCCAGCTCGCCCTTCGACCAGCCGCTGCGGACGAACCACGACGTGAGCAGCTCGTTCGGGCGCTTGTCCGTGCTGGTCGCGGTCGTCCCGCCTCCGCCGTTGCCGCTCACTGGAACGCCCCCATCCCTGAGACCACTTGTCGCTGAGTGCGCCAAGCCCTATCAGAATGCCGGTAAATACGGCCGCCCGTCCGCCGGTTCTCATCCTTCGAACGCGATGCCGAGTTGCCTCCGGCATACCCACGAGTGCATGTGCCCCCAGGACTCGTGCACTCAAAGTAATCCTACGATCACGCGTCCAGCCATGGCGATCCCTGAAACGCCACCATTCGCCACCCCTTCGAATGAACTCACGGTCGCCTCCACGCGATTCACTTGACAGAGGATGGCCGGGAGTAGGCGGAGCGATGCACTCGGGGGCGCACACGGTCGAGTTCACCACCCGGGGCACTTCCGAGCGCCGCTCGGGGCCGAGCGGAACGGGGCATCCGAACACAGAGGGTCACGTTCCGCATTCGCGCCGTAACCACCGACGCGTCGGAAACGTTGGAGGGGGCATGGGGTTCACGATCGGCGGCATCCGGGAGATCCGGTCCGGCACGCGCAGGCGCGGTCGCTCCTCGGAGTGCACCGCCGTCGCCGAGTACACCGGACTGTGGGGCTGGGATGTCGTGGCGGGCGCGCGGGCCGCGGGCGGCCAGTGTTCCTGCGGCCGTGCCGACTGCCCCGCGCCGGGCGCGCACCCGCTGGACTTCGCACCCCCTGTGCCGGCCGGCGCCACCCTCGACGAAGTGACCAAGATCTGGGGCGAGTTCCCCGGCGCCGCGGTGATGCTCGTGGTCGGTCGGGCGTTCGACGTCATCGAGGTGGCAGCGCCCGCCGGGCACCGCGCCCTCGTCCGCCTCGAGCGCATGGGCCTCCCCCTCGGCCCGGTCGCCGCCACCCCCGAGGGCCGCGCCCACTTCTTCGTCGCCCCGGGCGGCGCCGCCGAACTCCCCGCGCTTCTCTACCGCATGGGCTGGGACGACCCGACCTCCCTGGACCTGCGCGGCCTGGGCCCCGGCACCCACATCACCGCTCCCCCGTCGGACCGGGCCGGACTGGGCCCCGTCCGCTGGCTGCGCCCCCCGGCCCTGGACTCCGCGACGAGGCCACCGGCGGCCCGCCTCCTGCTGGGCACCCTGGCGTACGTGGCGCACCGGTCGCGGGCATAGCCGTACCTGCCACACCGGTCGCGGGCGTAGCCGTACTCCCTGCGCCGTACACAGCGAAGCGCCCGCTCCCGACTGCACCTCGGGGCGGGCGCTTCTTCGTGTGGTGGGGGCCGGTCAGTCACCGATAAGGGCATCCACGAACGCCTCCGCCTCGAACGGGGCCAGGTCGTCCACGCCCTCGCCGAGACCGATCAGCTTGACCGGTACGCCCAGCTCGCGCTGGACCGCGACCACGATGCCGCCCTTGGCCGTGCCGTCGAGCTTGGTCAGGACGATGCCGGTGATGTCGACGACCTCGGCGAAGACCCGGGCCTGGACCAGGCCGTTCTGCCCGGTGGTCGCGTCCAGCACCAGCAGCACCTCGTCCAGCGGGGCCTGCTTCTCCACGACGCGCTTGACCTTGCCGAGCTCGTCCATGAGGCCGGTCTTGGTGTGGAGACGGCCGGCGGTGTCGATGAGCACGACGTCCACGCCCATCTCCTTGCCCTCCTTCACCGCGTCGAAGGCGACGGAGGCGGGGTCGCCGCCCTCGGGCCCGCGCACGGTGTAGGCGCCGACGCGCTCACCCCAGGTCTGCAACTGGTCGGCGGCGGCGGCCCGGAAGGTGTCGGCGGCGCCCAGCACCACGCTGCGCCCGTCGGCGACGAGGACCCGGGCGAGCTTGCCGGTGGTGGTGGTCTTGCCGGTGCCGTTGACGCCGACGACCATCACGATGCCGGGCTTGCTGGTCTCCGGCTCGGTCTTCACCGTGCGGTCCATGCCGGGGTCGACCAGCTTGAGCAGCTCCGCGCGCAGCAGGCCGCGCAGCTCCTCGGGGGTGCGGGTGCCGAGCACCTTCACGCGCTCGCGCAGGCCGTCCACCAGTTCCTGCGTGGGCTGCACTCCGACGTCGGCGGTGAGCAGGAGGTCCTCGATCTCCTCCCAGGTGTCCTCGTCCAGATGCTCCCGGGACAGGAGCGCGAGCAGCCCCTTGCCGAGCGCGTTCTGGGAGCGGGAGAGGCGGGCGCGGAGGCGGACGAGCCGGCCGGCGGTCGGCTCGGGCACCTCGATCTCGGGGACTTCCAGAGCCGGCGGTTCCTCGACGGTGACCGGCGCCGAGCCGTCCGGAAGATCCACCTCCTCTATCGTCCGGCGCGGTTCGTCGCGGGGCGTCTCGGCCTCGTCGCCGACGTGCGGCTCGGCCGGAGGGGCGGTGATGTCGGGCGCGGAGGGGGGCGGCGGGGGCAGCGACTTCCTGCGCCGACTGCCGACGACGAGCCCACCGAGCGCGCCGAGCACGACCACGGCGATGACTACAGCAAGGATGACGGTTTCCATAACCTGTCCAGTATCGGCCATGGAGTCCTGCGACACCGCTCTGGATGTCTGACACACCGTCAGCTAACGTCCCCCTCCACACCCGCTCTGTGAAGGGGGACCCCCATGCCCGTCACGGTCGTCCGCTTCAACCTCGTCGAGCCCGGCGCCACCCCCGCCACGCTCTCCGCCCGCTACCGGGCGGCCCTGGAGATGGCCGCCTACGCCGACGAGCACGGGATCACCACCGTGCAGACCGAGGAGCACCACGGTGCCGACAACAACTGGCTGCCGTCGCCGTTCACCTTCGCGGGCGCGGTCTTCGGCGCGACCCGGCGGATCGCGGTGACCGTGTCGGCGATCATCGGCCCGCTGCACGATCCACTGCGACTGGCCGAGGAGATCGCCGTGCTGGACCTGCTCAGCGGCGGCCGGCTGGTGACGGTCGCGGGCATCGGGTACCGCCCGGAGGAGTACGCGCTGTTCGACGTGGAGTGGAAGCGCCGCGGTCGGATCCAGGACGAGGTGCTTGAGACGCTCCTGAAGGCCTGGACCGGCGAGGCGTTCGAGTACCGGGGCCGTACGGTGCGGATCACCCCGCGCCCCTTCACCGACCCGCACCCCCTGCTGCTGGTCGGCGGCTCCTCGAAGGCCGCCGCCCGCCGGGCCGCCCGCCTCGGTCTCCCCTTCTTCCCGAGTGCGCATCTGCCGGAGCTGGAGGCCTACTACAAGGAACGGCTCGTGGAGTACGGTACCGAGGGCTGGACCATGATGCCGACCGCCGAGACCCCGCTGCTGCACATCGCCGAGGACCCGGACCGGGCCTGGGCCTCCTACGGCTCGCACTTCCTGCACGAGGCCCGGACCTACGCCTCCTGGCAGTCCGGGGACATTCGCTCAGCGGTGAAGTCGGCGGCCACGAGCGTGGAGGAACTGCGCGCCGAAGGGGTCTACCGGATTCTGACGCCGGACCAGTGCGTGGAGCAGGGACTCGACAACCTCGTCCTGCATCCGCTGTCCGGTGGCATGCCGGTGGAGGAGGGATGGCGCAGCCTGCGATTGTTCTGCGAGGACGTACTGCCCCGGCTCGGTGAGTGAGCCGGGGCAGTACGTCCGGCGGCTACGGGGAGAGGGGCGGCGGGGACTTGGCCCTTCTCCCCGAGCCGGGGGGGCCTAATCCCCGAGCCGGGGGCTCTTCTTCCCGAGCCGGGGGCCTCAGCCCATCTCCTCCAGCGCCTTGCCCTTCGTCTCCTTGACGAACTTCAGCACGAACGGGATGGAGAGCGCCGCGAAGACCGTGTAGATCACGTAGGTCGCGGAGAGGTTCCAGTCGGACAGCGACGGGAAGCTCGCGGTGATGGCCCAGTTGGCGATCCACTGCGCGGAGGCGGCCACACCCAGGGCGGCGGCGCGCAGCTTGTTCGGGAACATCTCGCCGAGCATGACCCAGACGACCACACCCCAGGACAGGGCGAAGAAGAGGACGAAGACATGGGCGGCGACCAGGGCGGTCCAGCCCTGCGCGGCCGGCAGCTTGCCGTCGATGAGGTGGTACGAGAACGCCCAGGCCTCCAGCGCCAGACCGACGACCATGCCGACGGAGCCGATCAGGGCCAGCGGCTTACGGCCGATCCGGTCCACGAAGATCATCGCGATCACGGTGCCGACGATGTTGATGATCGACGTCGTGAAGGAGTAGAAGAACGAGTCCGTCGGGTCGACGCCGACCGACTGCCACAGCGTCGAGGAGTAGTAGAACGCGACGTTGATGCCGACGAACTGCTGGAAGACCGACAGGCCGATACCGACCCAGACGATCGGCTTGAAGAAGAAGCCGCCGCCGAGCAGGTCCCTGAACGACGACTTGTGCTCGCTCCGCATGGCCTGCTCGATCTCGGCGACCCGGGCGTCGAGGACCGCGCTGTCGCCCCCCTCGACCTCCGCGAGGATCTCGCGGGCGCGCTCGTGCCTGCCGACGGAGATCAGGAAGCGCGGCGACTCGGGGATGGCGAAGGAGAGCAGGCCGTACAGGACGGCCGGGATCACCATGACGCCGAGCATGACCTGCCAGGCCTCCAGGCCCATCAGCTTGCCGCGCTGGTCGCCGCCGGCCGCGTTGAGCAGGCCCCAGTTGACCAGCTGGGAGATGGCGATGCCGACGACGATCGCGGCCTGCTGGAAGGAGCCGAGCCGGCCGCGGTACGCCGGCGGGGCGACCTCGGCGATGTAGGCGGGGCCGATGACGGAGGCCATGCCGATGGCGAAGCCGCCGACGACGCGCCACAGGGCGAGGTCCCACAGGGCGAAGGGCAGCGCGGAGCCGACGGCGCTGATGGTGAACAGCACGGCGGCTATCTGCATGCAGCGGATCCGGCCGATGCGGTCGGCGATCCGGCCCGCGGTCGCGGCGCCGATGGCGCAGCCGATCAGGGCGATGGCGATGACCTGGGCGAGGGCCGCGGAGCCGATGCCGTAGCGGCCCCGGATGGCCTCGACGGCGCCGTTGATCACGGAACTGTCGTAGCCGAAGAGGAAACCGCCCATCGCGGCCGCCGCCGCGATGAAGATGACATGCCCGAGATGATCGGGATGAGCCGTACCGGCTCCTGACTTCTGTGCCTGCGCTGTGCTGGTCACGTTCAACTCCTCGGGCCACCGGCAACGCCGCCGGTGCGGTCAGCTCTCCAGATAGGTGGTATCTGAAGCTAAATCCAACTCTGCTGACCTTATGCCTTCAACTCCCAAAATCAAACACGGCAAAATGTGAGGGATGAGACAGGATTCCGTGACTTACGTTCACTTCTTGAAGGGATGAGGTCAGGTCAGCGCAGTCGCTGGCTGATGACCTTCGAGACACCGTCGCCCTGCATGGAGACGCCGTACAGCGCGTCGGCGACCTCCATCGTGCGCTTCTGGTGCGTGATCACGATGAGCTGCGAGGCCTCCTGCAGCTCCTGCATGATGCGGATGAGCCGCTGGAGGTTGGTGTCGTCGAGGGCGGCCTCGACCTCGTCCATGACGTAGAACGGGCTCGGACGGGCCTTGAAGATCGACACCAGCAGCGCCACGGCGGTCAGCGACCGCTCGCCACCGGAGAGCAGGCTCAGCCGCTTGACCTTCTTGCCGGGCGGCCGGGCCTCGACGTCGACGCCCGTGGCGAGCATGTTGTCGGGATCGGTCAGCACGAGCCGTCCCTCGCCGCCGGGGAAGAGACGGCTGAAGACGCCCTCGAACTCCCGGGCGGTGTCCCGGTAGGCCTCGGTGAAGACCTGCTCGACCCGCTCGTCGACCTCCTTCACGACCTGAAGCAGGTCGGCGCGGGTTTTCTTCAGGTCCTCCAGCTGCTCGCTGAGGAACTTGTGCCGCTCCTCCAGCGCGGCGAACTCCTCCAGCGCCAGCGGATTGACCTTGCCCAGCTGCTGGTAGGCGCGCTCGGCCGCCTTCAGCCGCCGCTCCTGTTCGGCCCGGTGGAACGGCTTCGGCCGGTTGCGCGGATGCTCCGGGTCCTCGGGCAGCTCCTCGCCCTCGGCGGGCGGGGAGGGGGGTACGAGCTGGTGGGGGCCGTACTCGGAGACGAGCCCGGCGGGTTCGACGCCCAGTTCCTCCAGCGCCTTGGTCTCCAACTGCTCGATGCGCAGCCGCTTCTCGGCGCCGAGGACCTCACCGCGGTGTACTGAGTCGGTGAGCTTGTCGAGCTCCGCCTTGAGGTCACGGCCGGCGTTGCGGGCGGCGGTCAGCTCCTGCTCACGCCGGGCCTTGGCGGCCTCCGCGGCGGTGCGCTCCTCGTCGGCGCGGGTGAGCGAGACCTCGACGTGCGCGAGCAGCTGGCGGGCACCGGAAGCGACGGCTTCCGCGACGGCCGCCTCGTGACGCAGCCGGGCCCGCCGCTGCTCGGCACGCGCGCGTGCCTCGCGCTCCGCGCGGGCGGCGCGGTCGAGGGAGTCGGCGCGGCCGGCCAGGCCCTTGACGCGTTCCTCGTGCGTACGGACCTGGAGGCGGGCCTCCATCTCGGTCTGGCGGGCGTTGGCGCCGTCGGCGGCGAGACGGTCCCGGACGGAGGTGTCGGGCTCCTCCTCGACGGGCATCTCCTCGGCCACGGCCAGCCGTTCGGCGAGTTCCTCGACGTCCTGGAGTGCCTTGTCGAGGGCGTCCTGGGCGCGGGCCGCCGCCGCGACGGACCGCTCGGCCTCGCCCGCGGCGCCTCTGGCCTGCCCCGCGAGACGGCCGAGCTGCTGGGCCACGGTCGACTTCTCGCGGTCGGCGGCTCGGCGGCGGTCGGCCAGTTCCTCGGCTCGGGCGGCGCATTCCTTGCGTCGCTCCTGGGCCGCGTGCTGGGCCTCGGTGAGTTCCTCGCAACGGACGGCCAGCTCTTCGAGTTCGGCGGCGGCCTCGTCGACGGAGGCCTGTACTTCGAGGAGGCTGGGGGCACCCGCGGAGCCGCCGTGGGCGAAGTGGGCGCCGAGGAGGTCGCCTTCGGCGGTCACGGCGGTGAGGTGGGGCTGGGAGTAGACCAGTTCCTCGGCGTCTTCGAGGGTGGGGACGACGACGATGCCGTGCAGGAGGCGACGGACCGCCGGCATCAGGTCGGAAGGGCCGCGGACGAGATCAGCCGCGTGCTGATGTGTGGCGTCTGCGGGTGCGTCGGGGCTGGTCGCACCATTCGCCGCGCCCCTGAGGGGCGGGTCTTCGGAGCCCCCAGCCACCATCAGTGCCGCCCTCCCCCCGTCCTGCTTGCGCAGCAAGCGGATCGCGTCCGCCGCCGCCGCCGGTGACGTCACCGCCAGTGCGTCCGCCGCCGCGCCGAAAGCCGCCGCCAGGGGCACCTCGTAGCCCGGGGTGATGGTCAGGAGTTCGGCCGCCGGGCCCAGCAGGCCGGAGAGACGATCCTTCGCCCCCAGCAGGGCGCCCGTGCCGTCCTTTCTGCGCAGGCCAAGTGCCAGCGCCTCATGGCGGGCCTGTGTCGCCGCGCGCCTGCGTTCCGCCGCCGTCGCCGCCTCACGGGCCGCCGACAGGGCGGTCTCCGCCTCCGTCAGCTGCTGTCTGGCCGACTCGTGCCGCTCCGCCAGTTCGACGTCGCCGGCGTCCAGGCCGTCGACCTCGGCCTTGAGCGCCTCGTACTCCTCCTGGGCGGCGACCGCGCGCTCCTGTGCCTCGTCCCTCGCCGCGGCCAGCCGGTCGATCTCGGCCTGGGCCGAGGCGGCGCGTGAACGGGCCGCGTTGACCTGGCCGTTGAGGCGGGCGAGGCCCTCACGGCGGTCGGCGATGGCGCGGGCCACGTCCTTCAGGCGCCGTTCCTCCTGCGTGAGTTCGCGTTCGAGCTCGGCGCGGTGGGCGACCGTGTCCTCCAGGGCGCGTTCGGCCGCCTCCAGGGCCGCCTCCAGCTCGGCCTCCTGCTCCCTGATCCGGGCGGCCTCGCGCTCCATGTCCTCCGGGTCGCGTCCGCGCCGCTCCTCGGGGGGCGCGGAGGTGGCGCTCTTCACGCGGGCGTCGGCCAGCGAGATCGTGCCGCGCACGCGCTCGGCCAGCTGGGAGAGCTCGTACCAGGTCTGCTGGGCGCGCTGCAGGCGCGGGGTGAGCTGCCGTACCTCGTCCTCCAGGAGGGCCTCGCGCTGGAGGGCCTTCTTCAGTTCCTGCTCGGCGGCTTCCTTGCGCTCCTTCAGCGCGGCCTCGTCGGCGACCTCGGCCTGCAGTGCCTGGCGCAGTCGTACGAGATCGTCGGCCAGCAGACGCAGCCGGGCGTCGCGGAGGTCGGCCTGGATGACGGCGGCCCGGCGGGCGACGGCGGCCTGCCGGCCCAGGGGCTTGAGCTGGCGGCGGAGTTCGTCGGTCAGGTCCTGCACGCGCGCGAGGTTGGCCTGCATCGCGTCGAGCTTGCGGAGGGCCTTCTCCTTGCGCTTGCGGTGCTTGAGGACGCCCGCCGCCTCCTCGATGAAGGCGCGGCGGCCCATGGGGTCGGCGTGCAGGACGGAGTCGAGCTGGCCCTGGCCGACGATGACGTGCATCTCGCGGCCGATGCCGGAGTCGGAGAGGAGTTCCTGGATGTCCAGCAGACGGCAGGTGTCGCCGTTGATCTGGTACTCGCTGCCGCCGTTGCGGAACATGATCCGCGTGATGGTGACCTCGGCGTACTCGATGGGCAGCGCGCCGTCGGAGTTGTCGATGGTCAGGGACACCTCGGCGCGGCCCAGCGGCGGTCGGCCGGTGGTGCCGGCGAAGATGACGTCCTCCATCTTGCCGCCGCGCAGCGACTTGGCGCCCTGCTCGCCCATCACCCAGCTGAGGGCGTCGACGACGTTGGACTTGCCCGAGCCGTTCGGTCCGACGACGCACGTGATCCCCGGTTCGAACCGGAGCGTGGTCGCCGAGGCGAACGACTTGAACCCGCGGAGGGTCAGGGCCTTGAGGTGCACGCCGCTGGACTCTACCTTCCGGGGGTGTCTCACTCCATGAACGTGCTGTCTCCCGCGGTTTCACCTTTGAACATGCAGGGCACATCAAACGTTGTAGAAGGTGAAAGGATGCGCGGGGGCAGGTAAGAAAGAAGGGACGCCGAAGCGTCCCTTGCAAATCTGACAACTTAGCGGTTGATACGGGCGGCCCAACCACTGCTGTCGTGGTGCGATGCAGTGATCAGGTGAGCGCAGGCTCCGCCTGGTGTGCGTCGATGCTCTCCATGATCCTGTCGTGAGAAGCGGCAGCCGCGAGCGCGTCGTTCTCGGCCTGGATCCGTACGAGCTCGGATTCCAGGTCCTGGACACGCTGCTGAAGCCGTCGCATCTCGGCGAGGAGTCGAGGGTCGGAGCCGCCGACGTAACCGAGAAGCGCCTTTGCCATGATGGATGGTCCTCCACACTGAGTGACCGACCGAAGCGGTGTGGGTCGTGAGGGAATCGCACCCGGGGTGCTTGACACTATGGAGTTCATGCTGCCGTTCATCCATGCCAAACAGCTAAGGTGCGCGGGGTGCTTTCAGCGTCTCACCAAAAAGTTTGACGGTCAACACGATCACGCCCCGTATTGGCGGGCATCCCGGGGGCGCGCGGCCTGAGAGCGGCTGCGCTGCGACTCCTGCGGGCCCCTCGGGGCGTGGCGATCATCTTTGCGTGCGCAGCCTGCCAGAGCAAGCGGTTCTTGGCAACCACCAGCGTCTTTCCGCTCCCGGCAGCTGCCGGTGGCATGTCCGTCCGCTTCCGCCTGGGCCTCTTTACAGAAAGCGGTCAGCGGATGGCGAAGCCGTCGTAACCCCCGCGAGGTGTGTCCCAGATCTCGGTGACGCCCTCCACGCGCCCGGGCGTGTCGTCACCCTGGAGCCAGTCCAGAAGTCCTTCACAGGACTCCCGCGAGCCCTCCGCGACCACCTGGACCCGGCCGTCGCCCAAATTGAGAGCAAAACCACTCAGGCCGCCGAGCTCCAGCGCCTTGGCCCGCGTGAACCAGCGGAAACCCACACCTTGGACGCGTCCGCGCACCCAGGCGACCAGTCGTACATCCTCGCTCATGGGGGCAACCTAACCGGCCAATGTCTCTCCGGACACTTCCTCCTCTGGCGCCATGCGGTACCGTCCCCACCCAATGAATCTCAGATAAAACTCACTCGAAGGAGTGAGCTGGGTCACCCGCAAGATCGTATCCGGCGGGTTGACCGCCAGGACGAGGAAGGCCAGAAACATGGGACGCCACCGACGCTCCGCCGCCGGCCGCGCCGCCACGGGCCGCGCCACGGGGGTCACAGCGAGGAACGGCTCGCACGCCGGCAGTTACGACCCCCGGCAGTACTCGTACAGCTATGACCCGCCGGAGGCCTTCGGGTCCGAGGACCCGACCACGCTGGGCACGGCCCCGTATCTGAGCACGGACGAGTACGCCGAGGTCTCCGCTCGCAGTGCCGCCTACCTGTTCGCCAACGAGGCCGACTACCGCACCGTCTTCCCGGACGACGGCTTCACGCCCGACGGCGGACGCGGCGGGTCGCACCGGCGCCGGAAGCGGACCGTGACGCCGGTGAAGACCGGGCTGCTCGGGGTCTCCGCGGCGGTCGCGATCGGCACGGTCGCGGTCGCCACGGGTGCGGTGCCCGGGCTGGACAACTACAAGCTGGGTGGCGGTGGCGGCGGCGGAAAGGTGCAGGCCGCGAGCACGCCGAGCAACTCGGCGGCCGAGCAGGGCGGCACCTCCGGCAGCGTCCAGGGCCGGGACGACGGCTCCTCGACGAGTCGCGACGCCGACCGCTCGCCCACGCCCTCCGCGGTTGCCTCCACTCCGGCCGCCTCCGCGGCCGCCCCGACCGAGGTGCCGACGAAGAAGCCGAAGGCGCCGCCGAGCAAGAAGCCGAAGACGAGGCCCACGAAGCCCTCGCAGAAGGAGACCGCGCCGCCGAAGCAGTCCGCGACCGCCCCCGCGGTGACGGTCTCCGCCCAGGCCGCGGCCGAGGCGGAAGTGCTCAAGCTCGTCAACGAGGAGCGGGCCAAGGTCGGCTGCAGCGCGGTGTCCGCGAACAGCACCCTGTCGGAGCTGGCGGAGAGCTTCAGCGACGCCATGGCCGCGCTGAACTTCTTCGACCACACCGACCCCAGCGGCGCGACGCCGTGGGACCGGGCCGCCAAGCTCGGCATCACCAACCTCGGCGGCGAGAACATCGCCCGGGGGCAGGCCGACGCGGCCGCGGTGATGGAGGCCTGGATGAACAGCCCCGGCCACCGGGCGAACATCCTGAACTGCGACTTCAAGACCCTGGGGGTCGGTGTCCACTTCGGCACCGGGGGCCCCTGGTGGACGCAGGACTTCGGCTACTAGAGGTCACGAGGCTCAGGCGGCGCGGCCCCGGAGGAACACCCGCGCCGTCTCCGTCACCCGGCGCCCCAGGTGCTCGGCGGTCTTGACGTCCGCCTTGTGGACGGCGTCCGGGCCCTCGTCGACGTTGGTCTGGGCGGCGGCGCCCGCGAAGACACCGAGGCGGTTGAGGTCGTGCTCGCTGCCCTCGCTGTTGTTCCAGCCGGGGTGCAGCCCGAGGTTGACCCAGTGCATGCCGTGCTGGCCGGCGAGGATCTGGAAGAACTGCAGGGTGTGCAGCTTGTCGCCGCTCTTGGAGCCGGAGTTGGTGAAGCCGGCCGCCAGCTTGTCCTTCCAGTCCTGCCCGAACCAGCGCTTCGAGGACGCCTCGGCGAAGACGTGGAAGGCGCCGGACGCGGTGCCCATGTAGGTCGGCGAGCCGAAGACGATGGCGTCCGAGCCGTCCAGCAGCGCCCACTGCTCGTCGGTGATCTCGTCGACGTTGATCAGGTGCACCTCGGCACCCGCCTCGAGGGCACCGGCGCGGACGGCCTCGGCGAGCACGGTGGTGTGACCGTAGCCGGAGTGGTAGGCGATGGAGACAACAGGGGTGGTCACGATGAGTACTCCCGAGATGAGCATGGATGAGCGTTCACAGCCAATGACCAGCTCACTGGCGGTAACGAAAGGAAAGCACTAACTTCAAGTTAGTGCAACCTGTTGGTTAGCGCTGTGTTCGAGTACGCTTGTGCTATGGACAGCACGCAGGAGCGCCCGTCGGCGCACGACCTCCCGTTCAATGTGTTCGCCAAGGCGTGTCCCTCGCGCGGCACCCTCGAACACGTCACGGGACGCTGGGGCTCGCTCACGCTGGGCGCGCTGTACGAGGGTTCGCTGCGCTTCAACGAGCTGCGCCGTCGGGTCGACGGCGTGAGCGAGAAGATGCTCTCCCAGACCCTGCACGCACTGGAGCGCGACGGCCTGGTGCACCGCGAGGCCCAGCCGACCAACCCGCCCCGCGTGGACTACGAACTGACCCCGCTCGGCCGCCAGGTCGCCGAGCGACTGCTGGACCTGATCCACCTGGTGGAGGGCCGCATGAACGACGTCCTCACGGCCCGCGAGCGTTACGACGCCACGCGCGGCGCCCTCTGACACTTCGGGCAGAAGTAGCTGGACCGGTTCATCCAGGGGCGCCTGCGCATGGGCGTACCGCACCTCTTGCACGGCAGACCCGCACGGCCGTACGCGTCGAGGGACCGGTCGAAGTAGCCGGACTCCCCGTTGACGTTGACGTACAGGCTGTCGAAGCTGGTGCCGCCGACGGCGAGGGCCGCGCTCATCACGTCCCGTACGTGGCCAAGCAGTTCGGCCGTGCGCGGGCGGGTGAAGCCGGCGGTGGGGCGTTCGTAGTGGACGCGGGCCCGCCAAAGGGCCTCGTCCGCATAGATGTTGCCGACCCCGCTGATCAACGACTGGTCCAGCAGGGCCCGTTTGATGGTGGTCCGCTTGCGGCGCAGCGCCTGGTGGAAGGCGTCCTCGTCGAACAGCGGGTCGAGGGGGTCGCGGGCGATGTGCGCGATGACGTCGGGCAGACCCTCGGGGGTGTTGTCGTGCAACGACAGCCCGCCGAAGGTGCGTTGGTCGACGAAGCGGAGTTCCGTCGCGAGGGCGTCGGCGAAGCGGACGCGGATGCGCAGATGCTTCTCGTCGGGGGCCGTGTTCGGCTGGACCAGCAGCTGGCCGCTCATCCCGAGGTGCGCCAGGATCGACTGGCGGGTGTCCTCCAGGGGCAGCCACAGATACTTGCCGCGGCGGCTCGGGACGCCGACGCGGTGGCCCTTGAGACGGTGCGCGAAATCGTCGGCGCCCGCGATGTGGCGCCGTACGGCACGCGGGTGCAGCACCTCGGCGTCGGCGACGACACGGTGGGCGACCCACCGCTCCAGGCCGCGCCGGACGACCTCGACCTCGGGCAACTCGGGCATGACGACTCCCGTACCGGACTGTGGATGAGCCGAGCGCCCGCCCCGGTGGTGCGGGACAGGCGCTCGGGACGCGCTGTTCGTCAGGCAGAGACGGACGTCGGGCCTTCGTCGCCGTCCAGGGCGGCCTTCTCGGCCGCCGCCTTCTCGGCGCGCTCGTCCGCGGCGGCCCGGATGGACCGCCAGGCGGACTCGGCGGCCTGCTGCTCCGCCTCCTTCTTGCTGCGGCCGGTGCCGGTGCCGTACGAGACGCCTCCGACGCGGGCGGCAGCAGTGAAGGTCTTCTCGTGGTCGGGGCCGGTCTCCGTGACCAGGTACTCGGGGACACCGAGCCCCTCGGTCGCGGTGAGCTCCTGGAGACTGGTCTTCCAGTCCAGGCCGGCACCGAGGTTCGAGGACTTCTCGATCAGCGGGTCGAACAGGCGGTGCACCAGTTCGGAGGCCGCGTCGAGGCCCTGATCGAGATAGACCGCGCCGATCACCGCTTCCAGGGTGTCGGCGAGGATGGACGCCTTGTCCCGGCCGCCCGTGCCCTCTTCACCGCGGCCCAGCCGGATGAAGGAGCCGAGTTCCAGACCGCGACCGACCTCCGCCAGCGCACGCGAGTTGACCACCGCGGCCCGCAGCTTGGCCAGTTGGCCCTCGGGCAGGTCGGGGTGGGTGTTGTACAGCGTGTCCGTGACCACGAGACCGAGCACGGAGTCCCCGAGGAACTCCAGCCGCTCGTTGGTCGGCAGACCGCCGTTCTCGTACGCGTAGGAACGGTGGGTCAGCGCACGCACCAGAAGGGCGGACTCGAGCTTGTACCCGAGCCGCCCTTCCAGAAGCGTGTGGGACGAGGCCGTGCTGTCCGCTTTCTTCTTGCCGGACAGGTCCGCCTTGGCGTCATCCGCCTTCTTGGCAGTGGACACGGTGCCTCTCACCAGCCGCTCAGACCTCGAGGACCTGGCGCTTGTTGTAGGTGCCGCAAGACGGGCACGCGATGTGCTGCTGCTTGGGCTCGTGGCAGCGCTCGCACGCAACCAGGGTGGGGACCGCAGCCTTCCACTGCGACCGGCGGTGGCGCGTGTTGCTGCGCGACATCTTCCGCTTCGGAACAGCCACGGCTACTTCTCCTGCTTCTCGTCGACGCCCGCTTCGGCGCCGCTCATCTCGTCCTTCTCGCCGTCCGTCATGGTTTCGGCGAGTCCCTGCAGTGCCGCCCAACGGATGTCGACGGCGTCGTGGTGGTGGTCCGGGTCGTCCGCCAGCCGCGCTCCGCACTCGGAGCACAGACCCGGGCAGTCTTCCTGGCACACCGGCTGCATCGGCAGTGCGAGCACCACCGCATCGCGCAGCACGGGCTCGAGGTCGAACAGGCCGTCCTCGATGAAGAGCCTGTCCTCGTCTTCCTCGGCGTCGTCGGCCGGCTCCGCCTTGGGGCGGCCCCGGTCGTCGGCGTCAGGGTACGAGAACATCTCCTGGAATTCCGCTTCGACGTCGAGCTGAAGCGGCTCCAGACACCTTACGCACTCCCCCTCGGCCTGTGCACGGGCGGTGCCTGTGACAAGCACCCCTTCCATGACCGACTCGAGCCGGAGTTCGAGCTGCACCGGAGCGCCTTCCGGCACTCCGACGACCCCCTGGACACCGAAGTCCTTGGGGGCGTCGACCGTGCGGGACAGCCGCTGCAGCGCACCGGGACGTCGACCCAGCTCGTGCGTGTCGAACACGAGGGGGTTGCGGTGGTCGAGGCGAGCGTTGGGAGCCATCCTGCTTTCGATCTTCTGAGCTCAGAGGGACGCCGCCCTGCGGTGTCCCCGGGCAGCGTTGATCGCGGACGTACGCGCGACCGAAGAGCCAGGATACTGGACCTTTCGCTCACGGCCCAATCCGGTGGTCCCTTACTGGCCGCGGCCCTGCTCGTAGGCCCTCAACTGCTCCGGCGTGATCATGCCGGTGTCGAAGAGGCTGGTCTCGTCAAGGGCGTACGACTGGTGCGGCTGGTGCTGCTGCGACTGGTGCTGCTGGGCCTGGTTCGGGTCGTACGAGGCCTGCTGCTGGGCGTCGTAGCCCTGGTACCCGTAGGGGTCGGCCTGCTGGTAGCCGTACGCGTCCTGCTGACCGTACGTCTGCTGCTGGTAACCGGCCGCTGCGTAGGTGTCCGTCTGCTGATAGCCGTAGGCCGGCTGCTGGTCGTACTGCTGCGGCTGCGGCTGTTGCTGCTCGGCCGAGTTCTCCCGCTGGGAGAGCGCGGCGAGGTCGGCCAGGTAGTCGGCGTCGCTGGAGTGCTGGAAGGACGTGGTGTCGTCGGCGAGGGCGCCGAGGTCGTCGGTGGCGATGCGGCCGTGCAGCTTGGCGCGCCCCTTGCCGACCGCCTCCAGCGTCTTGGCCAGCACCGCCTCGAAGGCGCCCAGCTTGACGTCCACATAGGCGTCGGCGTCCTTGCGCAGCGTCTCCGGGTCGTGGCTGCGCTCGGGGGCGTCCTCGTCCTCGTAGCCCTGCTCGTCCAGGCCCGGGCCGGTGCCCAGCAGCTTCTCGCGGCCGCGGCCGACGGAGCCGAGGGTCTTGGTGAGGACGACCTCGAAGTTGGCGAGCTTGGAGTCGACGTAGTCGTCGGCCTCGGCGCGGACCTCCTCCGCCTCCCGGCGGGCCTCGCTCAGGATCCGGTCGGCCTCGGCCTGGGAGCGGCGGGCGATCTCGGTGTCGGAGATCAGCGAGCCGCGCTCGGCGTGCGCGCCCTGGATGATCCGCTCGGCCTCCTGGCGGGCCTGCTCGACCATCTCCTCCCGGCCGCCGATCAGCTCCTGCGCCTGGGCCAGGGAGTCGGGCAGGGCCGCACGGACCTCTTCGAGCATCGCGAGCAGTTCCGCGCGGTTGACCACGCACGACGCCGACATGGGCATCGACCGGGCGCTGGAGACCGCCGCGACGATCTCGTCGAGCTTCTTCTGCACGTCCACCGTGTGCTCGCCACTCTCTACCGATGTGTTGGAGACGGACGGGACGACTGTAGCCCCATCAGTCCTGGCGGAGGCGCTCGTTCAGGGCTTCGAGGACGGTCGGCGGCACGAGGTGGGAGACGTCCCCTCCCCAGGTCGCGACCTCCTTGACGAGGGAGGAGGAGAGGAAGCTGTAGGTGGGGTTCGTCGGTACGAAGAGCGTCTCCACGCCGGACAGGCCGTTGTTCATCTGGGCCATCTGCAGTTCGTAGTCGAAGTCGCTGACGGCGCGCAGGCCCTTGACGATGGCCGGGATGTCACGCTGCTTGCAGTAGTCGACGAGGAGTCCGTGGAAGGCCTCGACCCTCACGTTGCCGTACTCGGCGGTGACCTGGCGGATCAGGTCGATCCGCTCGTCGATCTCGAACAGGCCCTTCTTGGACTTGTTGATCATGACCGCGACGTAGACCTCGTCGTACAGACGGGAGGCGCGGGAAATGATGTCGAGGTGTCCGTTGGTGATGGGGTCGAACGACCCGGGACAGACGGCGCGGCGCACTTGTGATCCCTCGCTCTCCGGTCCGGTCATCGTGCGTCTTCGCACGTAGAGGCGGCGCGACCGTACCAAAACGTTCCCTCGCCGTAGCGACGGGCCTTGACCGCTTCGTAGCCCTGCGGCCACGTGAATTCTCCGCCTCTGGTGCTGCGCTCCACGGTGACCAGAGCCTCCGGCGCGAGCCAGTGTTCGGTACGGAGTGTGAGCAGAATCTCCCGAAGATCGTGGTCCGTGACACGGTACGGGGGGTCGAGGAAGACCAGGTCATACGGGGCTGCGGGCGCCGACTGGATGATCTGCTCGGCCTTGCCCGACCTGACCTCCGCGCCGGGGAGGCCGAGGGCTTTGACGTTCTCCCTGATGACGCGGGCGGCCCTCGCGTCGGCCTCGACGAGGAGGGTGTGGCTCGCGCCTCGGGAGAGGGCTTCCAGGCCCACGGCTCCCGAGCCGGCGTACAGGTCCAGGACGCGTTCGCCCTGGAGGGGGGCACCGAGGAGGGACTGCCAGGTCGAGAAGAGGCCCTCGCGTGCGCGGTCGGAGGTGGGACGGGTGCCGTTGCCTGGCGGCACGGTGAGTCGACGTCCGCCGGCTACGCCGGCGATCACGCGGGTCATCTTCGGTTCCTCGGTTGTGGGCGGCTACCGGTTCATTCTCAGCCCTTTTCCAGGTACTGCTCCCTCTCCTCGTCCAGGAGGGCGTCCAGCGCCGTCCGTAGCGCCGGGAGGTCGGTGAGCTCCGGGTCCGCCGCCACGACCGCCGCCGCCTCCTCCCTCGCCTCCGCGATGACGTCCTCGTCCTCGATGACGGCCAGCACCCGCAGGCTGGTGCGGGCGCCCGACTGGGCCTGGCCGAGGACGTCGCCCTCGCGGCGCTGCTCCAGGTCGATGCGGGAGAGCTCGAAGCCGTCCAGGGTCGACGCCACCGCGTTCAGCCGCTCGCGGGCCGCGCTCGCCTCCGGCATCTCGGTGACCAGAAGGCAGAGGCCGGGGGCGGAGCCTCGGCCCACCCGGCCGCGCAGCTGGTGGAGCTGGGAGACGCCGAAGCGGTCGGCGTCCATGATGACCATGGCGGTGGCGTTGGGGACGTTGACACCGACCTCGATGACGGTGGTGGCGACCAGGACGTCGGTGTCGCCGGCGGCGAAGCGGCGCATGACCGCGTCCTTGTCGTCGGGGTGCATACGTCCGTGCAGGACCTCCACACGGAGGCCGTGCAGCGGCCCTTTCGCCAGCTGGTCCGCGACGTCCAGGACCGCGAGCGGCGGGCGCTTCTCCGCCTCGTCCTCGGGGGACTTGTTCTTGCCGGACTTCTTCGGGTCGTCCTCCTCGTCGCCGATGCGGGGACAGACGACGTACGCCTGGTGGCCCTTGCCGACCTCCTCGCGGACCCGCTCCCAGGCGCGGGCCAGGAAGTGGGGTTTGTCGGCGGCGGGGACGACGTGGGAGGCGATGGGTGAGCGGCCGGCGGGGAGCTGGTCGAGGACCGAGGTCTCCAGGTCACCGAAGACCGTCATGGCGACCGTGCGCGGGATGGGGGTGGCCGTCATGACGAGGAGGTGCGGAGGCTGTTTGCCCTTGCCGCGCAGGGCGTCGCGCTGCTCGACGCCGAAACGGTGCTGTTCGTCGACGACGACCAGGCCCAGGTCGTGGAACTGGACCTTGTCCTCGATCAGCGCGTGCGTGCCGATCACGATGCCGGCCTCGCCGGTGGCCAGGTCGAGCATCGCCTGGCGCCGGGCCGCCGTGCCCATGGAGCCGGTCAGCAGCACCACCTTGGTGGCGTGCTCGGAGCCGCCCAGCATCCCGCCCTCGGCCAGCTCGCCCATCATCTCCACGACGGAACGGTGGTGCTGCTGGGCCAGCACCTCGGTGGGCGCGAGCATGGCGGCCTGCCCGCCGGCGTCGACGGTGGCGAGCATGGCGCGCAGCGCCACCATCGTCTTGCCCGAACCGACCTCTCCCTGCAGCAGCCGGTGCATCGGGTGGTCGGTGGCAAGGTCGTCGAAGATCTCCTTCGAGACCTTCCGCTGGCCGTCGGTGAGGGTGAAGGGGAGGCGGCCGTCGAAGGCGGTGAGGAGGCCGTCGGGCTTGGGTTTGCGGGCGACGGCGGGGAGTTGGGCGTCGGCGTGCCGACGTCGGGCCAGGGCGACCTGGAGGACGAAGGCCTCGTCCCACTTGAGGCGGGAGCGGGCGTCGGCGATGTCGGCCTTGGTGTGGGGCTGGTGGATCTTCAGGAGGGCCTCGGGCAGGGTGACCAGGCCGCGCCCCTCACGGAGGGTGGCGGGCAGGGGGTCCAGGGCCTCCTGGGCCCTGGGCAGCACCGTCTGGATCGCCTTGCCGATCTTCCAGGACTCCAGCTTGGCGGTGGCGGGGTAGATGGGAATCAGGGCGCCGGCCCAGGTCTCGACCGTCTCCTCACTGTCGCCGCGAAGCAACTCGTACGCCGGATGAGCCAGTTGGAGGCGGCGGTTGAAGAGGGAGACCTTGCCCGCGAACATCGCCCGGGTGCCCGGCAGCAGTTCCTTGTGGGGCTTGTGCACGCCGTTGCCGAAGAAGACCAGTTGGAGCCGGCCGCTGCCGTCGGTGATCGTCACCTCCAGGCGCTGGCCCTTGCCGCGGGGGGCCCGCGCGGAGGCGAAGGTGTGCAGCCGGGCGTCGGCGACCATGGCGACCACCGTGACGTGCTCGTCCATCGGCAGGTCGGCGAGGTGGGTGAGCTGGCCGCGCTCCTCGTATCTGCGCGGGTAGTGGTGCAGGAGGTCGCCGACGGTGTGCAGGCCGAGGGACTCGGCCATCACCTTCGCGGTGGGTGGTCCGAGCACCTTCTTCAGTGGTTCTTCCAGTGCGGGCACGAGATCCATTGCACACCACGCCACTGACATCGCCGTATACGTCTGTCGAAACCCCTGGTCAGACGGCTCGTTCCGGCTTTAGGATGGCGCGCTCCGGCCATCCCCCGCGGTCACCGCCCCATCGGGACCGCCCGACCCCGCGCCGGCATGCAGTCCCCCCACCGGCGCTGCGACGATGGACTCCCAGACCTCACAGTCATCCCAGCCGTCCCAGCCACCTCATACGTTCCAGGTCGACCTGCGTGGACTGGTGGACCTGCTCTCCCATCACCTCTACTCCAGTCCGCGGGTCTATCTGCGCGAGCTGCTGCAGAACGCCGTGGACGCCATCACCGCCCGGCGCGCCGAGCAGCCCGACGCCCCGGCGCGGGTGCGGCTGTACGCGGAGACGGGCGCGCTGCGGGTGGAGGACTCCGGCATCGGGCTCACCGAGGCGGACGTGCACAGTCTGCTGGCCACCATCGGGCGCAGTTCCAAGCGCTCCGAGGGGATCGCCGGCGGGATCCAGGAGGTCCGTTCGGACTTCCTCGGGCAGTTCGGCATCGGGCTGCTGGCCTGTTTCGTGGTGGCCGAGCGCATCAGGGTCGTCAGCCGCAGCGCCCGTACCCCGGACGCGCCGCCCGTGGAGTGGACGGCGAGCGACGACGGCTCCTACACCGTGCGGACGCTGCCCGACGCGGCGCGGCCCGAACCGGGCACCACCGTGCATCTGGTGGCGCGGGCGGGGGCCGCGGAGTGGCTGTCGCCCGAGCGGGTGCTCACGCTGGCGCGGGACTTCGGTTCGCTGCTGCCGTACGACGTCCGGGTGGGCGAGGAGGCGGTCACGGACCTGCCCGCGCCCTGGAACCGTCCCTACCCCTCCCCCGCCGCCCGCCGGGTGGCCCTGGCGCGGCACTGTCACGAGCTGTTCGGGTTCACCCCGCTGGACTCGATCGAGCTGGACGTGCCGCTCGCCGGGATCCGGGGGGTGGCGTACGTGCTGCCGTCGGCGGTCAGTCCGGCGCAACGGGCGACGCACCGGGTGCACCTCAAGGGCATGCTGCTGACCGAGCGGGCCGAACAGCTGCTGCCGGACTGGGCGTTCTTCGTGCGCTGCGTGCTCGACACGGACAGTCTGCGGCCGACGGCCTCGCGCGAGTCGCTGTACGAGGACGAGACGCTGGCGGCCGTGCGGGAGGCGCTCGGCGAACGGATCCGCGCCTGGCTGACCGGGCTCGCGGCCGGTGATCCGGAGCGGCTGGCGGCCTTCCTGTCGGTGCACCACCTGGGCGTGAAGTCCCTGGCGCGGCACGACCGGGAGATGCTGCGGACGATGCTGCCGTGGCTGCCGTTCGAGACGACCGACGGGCGGCTGTCGCTGGAGGAGTTCGCACAGCGGCACCGGGTGGTGCACTTCACGCGAACGGTGGAGGAGTACCGGCAGGTCGCGCCGATCGCCTCCGCGCAGGGCATCGGGGTGATCAACGGCGGTTACACGTACGACAGCGAGCTGGTCGAGGCGTTGCCGTCGGTGCGGCCGGGGACGGTGGTCGCGGAGCTGGACGCGGACACCGTCACGGCGCATCTGGACGCCGTGGACGCGGCTGAGGAGCTGGCGCTGTCGGGGTTCCTGGCGGCGGCGCGGGCCCGGCTGGACGCGGTGCAATGTGACATAGTACTGCGCGCCTTCCACCCCGTCTCGGTCCCCGCCCTCCACCTCGACGACCGCTCCGCCCGGCATGAACAGGCCCGCGCGGACGCCGAGGAGCAGGCCGACGACCTCTGGGCGGGCATCCTCGGTTCGCTGCGCGGCAGCGCTCCTCGCGCGCGTCTGGTGCTCAACCATCTCAACCCCCTGGTCCGCAGGATCAGTTCGCTGGGTGACGCGGAACTGATCGGCACGGCCACGGAGTCCCTGTACGGGCAGGCCCTGCTGATGGCGCAGCGGCCGCTGAGGCCCGCGGACACCGCCCTGCTGAACCGGGCGTTCATCGACCTGCTGGAATGGGCCACCCACGGAGAGTCCGCAGACGGAGAGTCCGCACACGGGGAGGACGGCCGCTGATGGCTGGGATCACGGACTTCGACTCCCTGCGCCGGGCGATGGCGGAGAACTCCGAACGGCCGGAGGGGCCGGCGCGCAACGCGCGAGCGGAGCAACTGCTCGTCGAGGCGGAGAAGCTGGGCATCCCCCTCGCCGTCATCGAGGCGCTCGGGCACCAGCTGAAGGTCTACAACTACAGCTCCGAGAAGGACAGGATGTTCGTCCCCTTCGCGCGTCTGCTGCGCATGTGGGACGAACGGCCAGAGGACTTCGACGAGTACGAGACGCACTCACTGCACTGGGTCTTCAAGTGGATGTCGTCCGGCATGCTCGACCAGCCGCACGTCCCGCTCGCCTCGATCGAGAAGTGGCTCGGCGAGATGGAGCACCGCTACCGGCTCGCCGGGCACTCCGAACGGGCCGTGCGCAGCGCCGAGTTCAGCGTCGCCGCGCACGTGGGTGACATCCCGCGCGCGGAGCGGGCGTACACGGCCTGGCTCGCGGCGGACCGGGACAGCATGGCCGACTGCCACGCCTGCGAGCTGCACGGGCAGGGCTGGTGGCAGGCGGAGCGGGGCCGGGACGCGGAGGCGCTGCTGCTGTGGCGGCCGGTCCTGGAGGGCGAGTTCACGTGCGCACACGAGCCGCACACGGTGCTCGCGTCCTCGCTGGTGCCGCTGCTGCGGCTGGGCCGCGTGGACGAGGCGCGCGCCAACCATCTGCGGGGCTTCCGGCTGGTGCGGCCCATGGAGAGCATGCGGGGCGCGTACGCGGACCACGTGGAGTTCTGCGCGCTGACCGGGAACGAGGCGCGGGGCCTGGAGCTGCTGGCGGAACGGCCCGCGTACTTCACGGACACCGGGCAGCCGCGCAGTCGGCTGGACTTCCTGAGCGTGGTGGCCCTGCTCATGGACCGGCTCGTCGAGATGGGGCTCGCGGACCGTGAGGTGCCCGGGCCGGCCGGACGGTCCTGGACGGCCCGCGAACTCGCCACGCACGCGCGTACCGAGGCCCTGGCCCTGGCGGCCCGCTTCGACCAGCGCAACGGGACGACATACGTCAGTGAGCGGGCACGCGCGCGTACGGCCCAGAGTCCTCTGGTGGAGCGGCTGCCGCTCGGCGTCCGCGCGGTGCGCCCGGCGCCCGCTGGACCGGTGGCGACGCCGGTCACGGTGTCCCCGGAGGAGGAGCGGGACCTGCCGGCCCTGCTGACTCAGGCGCGGCGCCTGTCGGACACCCTGCGGCCGAACGCCGTGGAGGCGTGGGCGGCGGTGGCGCGGGCCGCCGAGGGCTTCGAACTGGACGTCCGCGACCGCGCCGAGATCGTCGACCACGAGGCGATGGGCCGGGGCCCCGAGGGCGTCGAGCTCTTCGAGCGGGCCGCCGAGCTGTACGCCGAGGCGGGCGACCCGGGCGAGGCACTGGCGGCACGCACGCGTGCGGCGTACGTGCGCGCCCTCACGGGCCGCGTCGACGAGGCCGTCGCCGCGGTCGCCGAGCCCTACGACGAGATCCTCGCCCTGTACGCCGACGAGGCGACGGGGCTGAGGCAGACGGCGTCGGTGCTGATGGGCCGGGCGCGGGTGCTGATGCGCCGAGTGCAGGAGCTGGCCGAGACCGGGGCGGTGAACGGGGAGGACGGGGCAGTCCGCGGGGTGCCGGACGAGACCGGCGCGGCCTCCTCGCGGGCCCCGTCCGCGGACGGCGTGCTCGCCGAGGCCGAGCGTGCCGTGCGGGAGTTGCTCGCGCTGGTCGGTGGGTATGCCGGGGACGACGTGCGGATCGCCGCCCGGGAGGCCGAGGGGCTGGCCATGCTCGCGGAGCTGGCGTTGCAGGGCGGGGATCCGGAGGGGGCCGTGGAGTTGTTCACGCGGGCCTCGGACGGGTTCGTGGCGGCCGGGCTGCCGTGGTTCGCGGTCGAGTACGAGGCCCGGCTGGCGGGGCTGTCGCACCACCTGGGCGACATCGCCGGTACGGAGCGGGCGCTGCGGGCAGCCCTGGAGCACGGCGGGACGCAGCTGGAGGCGGTCGGGCGGGCGCAGCTGCATCTCCAGCTCGCCGAGGTCGTCGGCGGCCGGGGACTCGCCGTGGAGGCCGCCGAACACTCCCTGGAAGCCGCGCACTGGGCCGACGAGGCGGGCGAGGGGCCCACGCTCGGTGCCTGGGCCCGGCATCAGCTGGGCGGCTTCCTGCTGCGGCAGGGACGATTCGCCGAGGCCGCGGAGGTGCTGGAGTCCGCGCTGCCCGACCTGAGCGTCGAGACCCACGGCGACGGCGCGGTCGTCCAGGCGCAGTGGTGGCTCGGTGACTGCCTGAGCGAGCTGGGCGAGCACCGGGAGGCGGCCGAACGGCGGCTGATGGCCGCCGAGATCGCCCGGCACTGGCCCGAGCAGCACGACCACGCCACGCTCGCCCACCTCGCCGCCGAGTCCCTCGGGGCCGCCGGACTGCCCGCCGAGGCCGATCAGGCGTACGCGCGTGCGGGCGAGCTGTGGCGCTCGCTCGGCAACGTCCACGGCCTGGTGCGCTCCCTGCGCGCGCGTGCGTGGCTCGCGCTGCGCGCGGACGACGGGGCGGACGCGGCACGGGAGTTGATGTCGGCCGCGGTCGGGGAGTGCGAGCGGGTGCTGGGCGCCGGCGAGGCCGAGGATGAGGCGCGGGAGCGTCTGCTGGCCGAACTGGGCCACACGCACCGCCAGTTCGGGGATCTGCTGGCCCGTTCCGCCGCCGAGGACGCCGACGACGACGCGATCCGGGCCGCGCTGGAGGACGCGCTGGTCCAGGTCGGCGAGGCGGTCGCGGTGTTCGCCTCGCTGGCGGACGAGGACGCCCTGCACAGCCGAACCGGCGCCGAACTCGCCGCGGGCTGGCTGGAGGCCGACCTCGGCCGCCCGGCCGACGCGGCGGCCCGCGCCCGTGCCGTGCTCACGGCGTACGACGGAGCCGGCACCGAGGACGAGACGGTCCGGGACCGCCGCGCGGAGGCCGCCCAGTTGCTGCAGGTGACGGAGGAGCAGGCCGGCGGCTAGGGCCGGTTGCGAAGGTCCCGCCTGCCCCGCGACGTCCGGCACGCTCCCCCAGAGGGGGCACCCCCACTCGCCGCACCGGGCACATCCCCGAGTACGTCCAGTACGAGGGCTTGCACCCGGCACGCCGAGAACACGCTCCCCCGCGCTGGAACAACCTCGCGCGGGGGACCCCCATGACGCCGCAGGGCGCGCCCTCCGGGCGGACGACGGGACTTTCGCAACAGGCCCCAGGTCACTCCACGCCGATCAGCAGCAGCGCGCCCTGGCGGCCGCCGCGGTAGACCACCGTGTCGACGGCGAGGTAGGACTCACGCACGCGTGCCTGCAGTCGGGCGGCCACGGACTCCGGGGCCTCGTCGCCGAGGACGAGGGTGACGAGTTCGCCGCCGGCCTGGAGCATGCGGTCCAGGACGGTTTCGGCGGTGGCGGTGACATCGGTGCCGATCACCGCCACGTCCCCGTCGATGAGGCCGAGGACGTCGCCGGCCTGGCAGATGCCGGCCATGGTCCAGGACTGGCGCTCGGCGACGGCGACCTCGGCGTAGCGGGTCGCGCCGGCCGCCGAGGTCATCGACACCACGTCCTCGTCGAAGCGGCGCTCGGGTTCGTGCACGGCGAGCGCCGCGATGCCCTGGACCGCGGACCGCGTGGGGATGAGGGCGACCCGGATGCCCTCGGCGCGGGCCTGCTCGGCCGCCGCGGCCGCGGTGTGCCGCAGATCGGCGTCGTTGGGCAGCAGCACGACCTCACGCGCGTGGGCACGCCGTACGGCGTTCACCAGCTCCCCGCTCGCGGGCGGCTCCCCGGGGCGCGCGAGCACGGGGGTCGCACCGGCCTCCGCGTACAGCCCGGCCAGGCCCTCGCCGGGCACGACCGCCACCACGGCGCGCTGCACCCGTTCCCGGGGCGGCCGCTCGGCACCGGTGGTGTGCACGTCACCGGCCCCGAAGTGGGTGATCCGGATCCGGTACGGCCGCCCGGCCTCGACGCCCGCCTCCACGGCGGCGCCCGCGTCGTCCACGTGCACGTGCACGTTCCACAGCCCGTCGCCGCCGACCACGACCAGGGAGTCCCCGAGCGCGTCGAGCCGGTCCCGCAGCCGCGCCACGGCCGCGTCCTCGGCCTCCAGGAGGTAGATCACCTCGAAGGCGGGTCCGGCGTCCGCCACCGGGTCGGCGCACTCCTCGACCGCGGTGTTGGAGAGGCCCGGGACGAGCTCCACGCGCGCGTGGAGCGCATCGGAAACGAGGTCGCCGAGTTCGAC
Source organism: Streptomyces sp. NPDC005799 (assembly GCF_040630525.1). Lineage (NCBI taxonomy): Bacteria > Bacillati > Actinomycetota > Actinomycetes > Kitasatosporales > Streptomycetaceae > Streptomyces > Streptomyces sp. NPDC005799. The sequence goes on along the minus strand of NZ_JBEXXQ010000009.1, from coordinate 25,242 downwards.
GTGCGGATGCGCCGCCGCGTCGGACTCCACGCGCGCGTGCGTCACGCCGGAGTCCACGCGCGCGTGGAGCGCGTCCGAGTCCACACGTGTGTGGGCGGCACCCGCATCCGCACGCCCGTACCCTTCGCCGCCCGGCACCGGTACTCCCCCGGACGTCTCCCCCGTGAACGTCTCCACCAGCGCGCCCAGTACCGCCACCAGCCCGCGTCCGCCGGCGTCGACCACGCCCGCGCGGCCCAGGACCGCCAGCTGGCCCGGCGTCGCGGCCAGCGCGGTGCACGCGCCCGTGTGGGCGGCCCGGGCGACCGACCCGCAGTCGTCCTCGGCGTCGTCCCCGGCCGCGTCGGCGGCGGCCGAGGCGACCGACAGGACCGTGCCCTCGACGGGGTGGGCGACGGCCTGCCGGGCCGAGTCGGCCGCGTGCCGCAGGGCGAGCCGCAGCCCGTCGCCGTCGGTGTGAGGCGTCTCACCGTCCTCGGCGAGCACCTGCGCCATGCCCCGCAGCAGCTGCGCGAGGATCGTCCCGGAGTTGCCCCGGGCGCCGATCAGCGCCCCGTGCGCCATCGCGCGCACGGCCTCCGCCAGGGTCGGCTTCCCGGCGTCCACGCCGGCCTCGTGACCGGCGAAGACGGCCTCGACCGCGGCCGCGGCGGACTCCATGGTCAGATACAGATTGGTGCCGGTGTCCCCGTCGGCCACGGGGTAGACGTTGATCGCGTCGATCTCCTCGCGCGCGCGTCCCAGCGCCTGCAGAGCGAGACCGCACCAGGTGCGCACCGCGAGAGCATCGAGGAATGTCTGCGGCACCCGCGCCACCTGCGCCTCCCTGAGCTGGACTGGACGCAGCGTAGACCCAGGGACGGTCGGTGCCGGAAGAGGGCCGGGGCCGGGGGTGTCAGCAGCCATGGTAGTTTCGTTGTACTGGCGCAGTCGTTGTATGCTGCTCCGGTTGCCCGATCCAGATCGGGCCATTCCCCCGGCAACGCCACTCAGATCTGATCCTGCGATCGCGATCCCGGCATGCCGGGATCCAACCGTAAGTGCATCTGAAGTCTTTGGAGTGACCCGTGGCTGCCAACTGCGACGTCTGCGGCAAGGGGCCGGGCTTCGGCAACAACATCTCGCACTCGCACCGCCGTACGTCCCGTCGCTGGAACCCGAACATCCAGCGCGTCCGTACCGTGGTCGGCGGGACGCCGAAGCGCGTGAACGCTTGCACCTCGTGCATCAAGGCCGGCAAGGTCTCGCGCTGACGCACAGCTAAGCGCGCGGCCACCGCTGGTTCGCTGCACTGAGCCGGTCCACCTCGTGTGGACCGGCTTTTTGCTGTGCCCTGACAAGCTGTACCCATGCGCTTCGGCATCCTGGGCCCCCTGGAGATACGCACCGACGACGGCACCCCCGTCGACCCCGGCGGCCCCCGCCCCCGCGCCCTGCTCACCCTGCTGCTCCTGGACGCCGGCCACCCCGTCTCCACGCAGCGGCTCACGGACCGCCTGTACGGCGCCGAGCCGCCCGCCGGGGCCGCCAACGCGCTGCAGTCCCAGATCTCCCGGCTGCGCCGCCGCCTGGCCCCGCACACGGACGTCGAGGCGGGGCCGGCGGGGTACCGGGTCGCCGTACCGCCCGAGTCCGTCGACGCGCACCTTTTCGAACAGTTGACCAGTGAGGGACGGGCCGCCCTCGCCGACGGTGACCACAGGCGCGCGGCAGCCCGGCTGCGGGAGGCGCTCGCGCTGTGGCGCGGGCCCGCGCTGCCCGACCTGCCGTCCGCGCACGCGGAGTGCGCCCGGCTCGAGGAGCTGCGGCTGGCCGCCGTACAGGACCGGATCGAGGCGGACCTGGGGCTCGGTGGCGGTCCCGAGCTCGTGCCGGAGCTACGGGCGCTGCTGCGCGACCATCCGCTGAGCGAGCGGCTGTACGGGCAGCTGATGCGGGCCCTGCATGCGGGCGGACGGCCCTCGGAGGCGCTGACGGTGTACGAGGAGGCCCGGCGCACCCTCGCGGACGAGCTGGGCGCCGACCCGTCGCCGGAGCTGTCCGCGCTGCACCTGGAGCTGCTCCAGGGCACCGAGCCCGAGCGCCGCCGCCTCCCGGTCCAGCTCACCCGTTTCGTCGGCCGCGAGCCCGAACTCGCCCGCATGGCCGCCCTGCTCGCCGAGGCCCGCCTGATCACCCTGACGGGCCCGGGCGGCGCGGGAAAGACCCGTCTGGCGATCGAGGCGGCAGCCACTCTCACGAACCGCACGAGCACCAGTGCTCGCTCCTTCGCCGGCCAGCCGTCCCCCTCCCCCGACGTCTGCTTCGTGGAGCTCGCTCCCGTCGCCGACGGGCAGCAGATCCCGTACGCCGTTCTGACCGCCCTCGGGGTGCGCGAGGGGTTTCGCAGCCGGGCCGCCGACAGTACCGACCGGCTGCTGGGGACGCTGGAGAACCGGGAGATGCTGCTGGTGCTGGACAACTGCGAGCATCTCGTCGAGGACGCCGCCCGGGTCTCCGCCCTGGTGCTCGCCGCCTGCCCGGGCGTCCGTGTCCTCGCCACCAGCCGGGAGTCGCTCGGCATCACCGGCGAGGTCCTGGTCCCCGTACCGCCGTTGCGGCCGGAGCCCGCCGAGCGGCTCTTCCTGGACCGGGCGCGCGCCGTGCGCCCCGGTTTCGACGGCCACGCGCGCGTGCCCGACATCTGTGCCGCCCTCGACGGGCTCCCGCTCGCCATCGAGCTGGCGGCCGCCCGGCTGCGCACCCTCACCCCGGACGAGCTCGCCGAGCGGCTGGACGACCGGTTCCGGCTGCTCTCGCGCGGCGACCGCTCCAAGGCGCCCCGGCATCGCACGCTGCGCGCCGTCGTGGAGTGGAGCTGGGAGCTGCTGGACGAGGAGGAGAGGGCGCTGGCGCGGCGGCTGACGGTGTTCTCCGGCGGCGCCACCCTGGAGGCGGTCGAAGCGGTGTGCGGGCTGCCGTATCCCGAGGACGTGCTGGCCTCGCTGGTCGAGAAGTCGTTCGTGGAGGTGTCCGAGGGGCGCTACCGGATGCTGGAGACGATCCGGGCGTTCGCCGCGGAGGGCCTGAGCGATCCGGGCGCTCTCGCCGGCGCGCACGCCGCGTACTTCCTGCGGCTGGCCGAGGAGGCGGAGCCGAACGTCCGGGGCGGCGGTCAGCTGCCGTGGCTGGAGCGGCTGTCCGCCGAGCACGACAACCTGGACGCCGCGCTCCGCCACCTCGTACGCCACGGCCCCGGGGACGCCCTTCGGCTGATGGCCGTCCTGTCGTGCTTCTGGCGACTGCGCGGGCTGCACGGCGGACAGGTGGCGTCTGCGCGTGAGCTGCTGGCCGCTGTCGGGGACGCGCCGCCTCCGGGGCTGACGGAGGAGTACGTGCTGTGCGCGATCAACGTGCTCCTCGGCGACGGCGAGGACGCGGCCGGCCGCGACGGGCTCGTCGCGCGCGTGGACGCCCTCCTGGCCGCCTACGAGGGTTCGCTGCGGCTGCCGTACATCCTCATGCTGTGGTCGCTGGCGGTCGGCCCCCGGCCGGCGAGCAACGACCGGGCCATAGCCCTGGCCGGCGAGGACCCCTGGGCCCGGGCGCTGCTGGAGGTGGGCCTGGGTTTCCAGGAGCGGTTCGCGGGCCGGCCGCGGGAGGCCGAGGAGAGCTTCGCCCGGGCGCTGGAGGCGTTCCGGAAGACGGGCGACCGCTGGGGGATGGCCAACTGCCTCGATCCGCTCGGCATGTTCGCCCTCGCGCGCGGGGACGCGCGGCGCGCACTGGAGCTGGTCGACGAGGGACTGGCGTACATGCGGGAGGTGGCGGCCCCCGAGGAGACCGCCGACCTGCTGCGTACCCGGGGCGCCGTGCTGCTGCACCAGGGCGACACGGCCGGTGCCGAGATCCATTTCGGGCAGGCGCTGGCGCTGGCCCGTGACGCCGGTCTGCCCGACAAGATGGCGGGCGCCCGGCGCGGCCTCGGTGACGCGGCCCGGCTGGCCGGGGACCCGGCACGCGCGCGTGAGCAGTACGAAGCCGCGTTGGAGACCTGCGCCGCCAACTGGTTCAGCGTCGGTGAGACCGCACGGATCCTCATCGGGCTCGGCCGCACCGCCGTCGCCGAGGACCGTGCCGAGGAGGCCCGCGACTGGTTCCGGCAGGCCGCCGAACTCGCCGTCGAGGGCCCCGGAGAGCTCGAACTCGCCGAGGTGGCCGAGGCATTGGCGTCCGTCGCCGGGTCGCCCGAACGGGCCGCCGTCCTGCTGGGCGCCGCGACGGGCCTGCGGGGCGCCCCCGACGCGGGCACCCCCGACGTCGTACGCACCGCACGGGAGGCCCGCGCCGGGCTGTCGGCGGAGGCCTACGCGGCGGCCTTCGAGCGAGGCCGGAACCTGCGGTCAGCGGCGGTCAACGAACGGTAGGCGGACGGTCAGCGGCCCCGCCGAAGCTCACCGCATGACGAAGAACCTCAGCAACCTCAGTGTCCTGGTCTCCGGCGCGAGCGTCGCCGGCCCCGCCGTCGCCCTCGACCTGGCCCGTCTCGGCGCCCGGGTGACCGTCGTCGAGAAGGCCCCCGAGCTGCGCGGCGGCGGCTTCGCGGTCGACTTCCGCGGCCACGTCCACCGCAAGGTCCTCACCTCCATGGGCATCTGGGACGAGATCCACGCCCGTCAGACCCACATGGGCCGCCAGACCGTCGTCGACGCGGACGGCACCCCGCGCGTGGACCTGCCCGCGGACATGATGAGCGGCGACGTGGAGATCTTCCGCGGCGAACTCGCGCGGATCATGTACGAGCGGACGAAGGACGACGTCGAGTACGTCTTCGGGGACTCGATCGCCACCCTCGCCGAGGACCCGCAGGGCGTGGACGTCACCTTCGAGCGGGGCGCTCCCCGACGCTTCGACCTGGTCGTCGGCGCGGACGGACTGCACTCCCACACCCGACGGCTGGTCTTCGGCGACGAATCCCGCTACCTGCGCTTCTTCGACCACTACGTGGCCGGCTTCGACGTCCCCAACCATCTGGGCCTCGACCGGACCGGTCGGGTCTACAGCGAGCCCGGCCGCGCGGTCGTCGTCGGCAACTACGACGGCGACCCGGACCGCGCCGGCGCGCTGCTGGTCTTCCGGTCCGAGGAACTGCGCTACGACCGCCGGGACGTCACCGCGCAGAAGCGGATCCTCAGGGAGCGTTTCGCCGGGCTGGGCTGGGAGGGGCCGGCAATCCTCAAGGCTCTGGAAGAGACAGGCGACCTGTACTTCGACGCCATCGCCCAGATCCACGTCGACCGCCTCACCAAGGGACGCGTGGCGCTGCTCGGCGACGCCGGGTACGGGGCGACCATGGGCGGCATGGGCACGGGCGTGGCGATCGTCGGCGCGTACGTCCTCGCCGGTGAACTCGCCCTAGCCGACGGCGACTTCCGCACCGCCTTCGCGGAGTACGAGACCCGGATCCGGGACTTCGCCAAGGGCTGCCAGAAGATCTCCGGGAACGCGGGCCCGTTCTTCGCCCCGGCGACCGAGCGGCGCATCCGCAGCCGGGACCGGATGTACCGGATCCTCGCCTCCCGTCCGCTGGCCCGCTTCTTCAAGCGGATGACCGAGAAGGCGGCCACAGACATCAAGCTGAGGGAGTACCCGTTCTGAGCGCCCAGGCGTGGTCCACGGGCCCGATCCCGCCGCCGAGCGCGAAGCCGGCGGCGACGGCCCCGGTGACGTACTCCTTGGCGGCGGCGACCGCCTCCGGCACCGTCCGCCCCTTCGCGAGCTGCGACGCGATCGCGGAGGCGAGGGTGCAGCCCGTGCCGTGCGTGTGCCGGTTGTCGTGCCGGGGCGCGCGCAGCCAGTACTCCTCGGTGCCGTCGGTGAGCAGGTCCACGGCGTCACCGGGCAGATGACCGCCCTTGACGAGCACCCATCGCGGTCCGTACGACAGCACGGCCGCCGCGGCCTCCTTGAGCTGTCCCTCCGACTCGACCCGCACACCGGTGAGTTGGGCGACCTCGTCGAGGTTCGGGGTCGCCACGGTCGCGACCGGCAGGAGCCGCTCGCGTACGGACTCCAGAGCGGAGGCGGCCAGCAGCGGGTCCCCGTGCTTGGAGACACCCACCGGGTCGACGACCGCCGGGGCGTCCGTCCCGGCGATCAACTCGGCCACGACCTCGACGAGTTCGGCCGAGGCCAGCATCCCGGTCTTGACCGCCTGTACGCCGATGTCGTCGACCACGCTCCGGTACTGCGCCCGCACCGCCTCCACCGGCAGCTCCCAGGCGCCCTGCACACCAAGGGAGTTCTGCGCGGTGACGGCCGTGACGACGCTCATGCCGTGCACGCCGAGCGCAAGCATCGTCTTCAGGTCGGCCTGGATCCCGGCGCCTCCGCCGGAGTCCGACCCGGCGACCGTGAGCACCCGGGGCGGGAGGCTCATGACTCGATGTCCCCGAAGTGGTCCCAGCCGCCCTTGCTCGTCCACGGCGCCCCGTCGACCGTCACCTGGGGCAGCGCCGAGGGGTTGAGTACCTCCCCGATCACCTTCCAGCGCGCCGGGAGCTTCACGTCCGGCGGGAAGGTGGCCACGATCGCGTGGTCCTCTCCCCCGGTCAGCACCCACTGCATGGGATCGACACCGACGGCCTGTCCGATGTCGTTCATCTGCGAGGGGATGTCGATCGCGCCGGAGCGGATGTCGATGCGCACCTTGCTGGCCTCGGCGATGTGCCCGAGGTCGGCGATCAGCCCGTCGCTGACGTCGCACATCGCGGTCGCGCCGAGTCCCGCGGCCGCCGGGCCCGCGTGGTAGGGCGGCTCCGGACGCCGATGGGCCTCCACGAAGGCGCGCGGCGAGCGGAAGCCGCGGGAGAGCACCGCGTAGCCGGCCGCCGACCAGCCCAGCCAGCCGGTGACCGCGACGAGGTCGCCGGGCTGGGCGCCGCCCCGGGTGATGGGTTCCTGGTTGCGCAGATCGCCGAGCGCGGTGATCGACACCATGATCGTGTCGCCGCGTACGACATCGCCGCCGACCACGGAGGCGCCCGCGACCTGGCACTCGTCGCGGATACCGTCCATCAGCTCGCTCGGCCAGGTCACCGGCAGCTCGGCGGGCACGACCAGGCCGAGCAGCAGCGCGGTCGGCACGGCGCCCATGGCGGCGATGTCCGCGAGGTTCTGCGCGGCGGCCTTGCGGCCCACGTCGTACGCCGTGGACCAGTCACGGCGGAAGTGCCGGCCCTCCAGCAGGATGTCGGTCGAGGCCACCACCCGTCGGTCGGGCGCGGCCACCACCGCGGCGTCGTCGCCGGGGCCGACCCGGACCGCCGGGGTGGTGGTGAGACGGGAGGTGAGCTCCCTGATGAGCCCGAACTCCCCGAGCTCACCAACAGTGCCCTTCATTGCCCTTGCTCCCCTTCTGTCCCTTGCCGTTCCCGGTCGCGCGTCATCAGTGTCCTCGATACGGTCGAGGTGTCCGTCAACCTGTGTCGTGCCCACACCCCGGCGCGTGAGCCACGGCCTTCGCGGGTCTCCCCGCGGCGCGCGGCGACGCGATACCGTGGCGTTCCTTTTCCCCACATGATCCTCGTGGCCGCCCTGGAGGTTCCGTGGTACAGGCGTACATCCTGATCCAGACGGACGTCGGCAAAGCGTCGACCGTCGCCGAGACGATCAGCAAGATTCCTGGGGTGATCCAGGCCGAGGACGTGACAGGACCCTATGACGTGATCGTGCGCGCGCAGGCCGACACCGTGGACGACCTGGGCCGCCTGGTGGTCGCGAAGGTCCAGCAGGTGGACGGCATCACCCGTACCCTGACCTGCCCGGTCGTCCATCTGTAGCCCCCGTCTACCCTTGGCCGGTGAACATCTTCCGTCACCGGCTCACCGGCCTGCCCGTGCTCGCCCTGCTGATCACGCTCGCGGGCTGCTCCTCGGCAGACGACAGTGCCAGAGCCGCGGTTCCCTCGCCGGGTGCGACGGTGACCGGGCTGTGCCAGAAGCTGGACAAGGTGCTGCCGGCCGAGGTGGACGGTCGGGATCGCCGGGATCCCGAGCCCGCGTCCGCGCTGACCGCGGGCTGGGGGAACCCGGCGATCATACTGCGCTGCGGTGTCGTACGGCCCGCGAAGATGAGCGATCCGGAGGCCGACGGGGTCGAGGTGAACGGGGTGGGCTGGCTGCTGGAGAAGCAGGGCGACGGCTCGTTCCGCTTCACCACGACCCTGCGCAGGGCGTATGTCGAGGTCACCATCCCCAAGGGCCGCACGGGAGACGGCCTGTCCCCGCTCGTCGACCTGGCTCCGGGGATAAAGAAGGCGATCCCCGAAGGGATCGCCGACTAACCGTGCCCGATTGACTGTGCCCGACTGACTGTGCCCGACCGACTGTGCCCGGCTAGCGAAGGCCGGTCGACCTGCGCAGGGCCGCCTGGATGAGCCGGTCCACCAGCTCCGGGTAGCCGATGCCGCTCGCCTGCCACATCTGCGGGTACATCGAGATGGGCGTGAAACCGGGCAGGGTGTTGATCTCGTTGATGACGAAGCCCTCGTCGGTGAGGAAGAAGTCCGCGCGCACCAGGCCCTCGCAGGAGGCCGCCTCGAAGGCCTCCACCGCCAGGCGCTGGACCTCGGCCGTCTCCTCCGGGGTCAGGGGCGCGGGCACGATCCCCGGGGTCGAGTCGATGTACTTGGCCTCGAAGTCGTAGTACGCGTGCGCGTCCGGCGGCGGGATCTCCGCGGGGACGGAGGCCCGCGGACCGTCCTCGAACTCCAGCACCCCGCACTCGATCTCGCGCCCCACCACCGCCGCCTCGACCAGGATCTTCGGGTCGTGGCGCTGGGCCTCCGCGATCGCCTCGTCCAGCCCGGACAGGTCGTCGACCTTGGTGATGCCGATCGACGAACCCGCGCGCGCGGGCTTCACGAACAGCGGCCAGCCGTGCTCGCCGGCGAAGTCCACGATCTTCCTGCGGGCCGCGGACTCGTCCCGCTCCCACTCCCGGGGCCGGATCACCACGTACGGGCCGACCTTCAGCCCGAAGGAGGTGAACACCCGCTTCATGTACTCCTTGTCCTGGCCGACGGCCGAGGCGAGCACGCCCGCACCCACGTACGGGACACCGGAGAGCTCCAGCAGGCCCTGCAGGGTGCCGTCCTCGCCGTACGGGCCGTGCAGGACGGGGAAGACCACGTCGACCTCGCCGAGCGCCTTGGGCACCGATCCGGGCTCGCTGACGACGACTTCGCGGTTGCCGGGGTCGAGGGGGAGCACCACGCCGCCCTCGCCCGACTCGGCCACGTCCTCGACCTCCGGGGTACGGCGGTCGGTGATCGCCATGCGGTCCGGCTCGTCTGCGGTCAGGGCCCAGCGGCCTTCCCGCGTGATGCCGATCGGCAGGACGTCGTACTTCGTCCGGTCGATGGCCTTGAGGACGGCGCCGGCGGTGACCACGGAGATCCCGTGTTCGGAGCTGCGCCCGCCGAACACGACGGCCACGCGCGGCTTACGAGGCGGCTGCTCAGGGCTCTGGGGAAGGTTCTCGGTGCTCATATCGCGTTGAGAGTACCCGTTGGTAGTGCCCTGAGACAGCGTGCGCCGCGGGGGGTCGCTCAGTGTCGTTCCGGCTTCGCGCTGCGCGACATCAGTTCCTTCAACGCCACGACGGGCGGCTTGCCTTCGTGAACGATGTCGACGACCGTCTCCGTGATCGGCATCTCCACACCGTGTCGGCGGGCCAGATCCGCCACCGACTCGCAGGACTTGACGCCCTCCGCGGTCTGCTTGGTGACCGCGATGGTCTCCTGCAGGGTCATGCCCTTGCCGAGGTTGGTGCCGAAGGTGTGGTTGCGGGACAGCGGCGAGGAGCAGGTGGCCACCAGGTCGCCCAGGCCGGCGAGCCCGGAGAAGGTCAGCGGGTCGGCGCCCAGCGCGAGACCGAGCCGCGTGGTCTCGGCGAGGCCGCGCGTGATGAGCGAGCCCTTGGCGTTGTCGCCGAGCCCCATGCCGTCCGCGATGCCGACCGCGAGCCCGATGACGTTCTTGACCGCGCCGCCCAGTTCGCAGCCGACCACGTCGGTGTTCGTGTAGGGCCGGAAGTACGGCGTGTGGCAGGCCGCCTGGAGCCGCTGGGCCACCGCCTCGTCGGTGCAGGCGACCACGGCGGCGGCCGGCATCCGGGCGGCGATCTCACGGGCGAGGTTGGGCCCGGTGACGACGGCGACACGGTCCGCGCCGACCTTGGCGACGTCCTCGATCACCTCGCTCATCCGCATGGCGGAGCCGAGTTCGACGCCCTTCATGAGGGAGACGAGAACCGTGTCCGGGGCGAGCAGCGGGACCCAGTCGGCGAGGTTGGCGCGCAGGGTCTGGGAGGGGATCGCCAGTATCGTGAAGTCGGCGTCGCGCGCGGCCTCGGCGGCGTCCGCGGTCGCCCGGAGGTTCTCCGGGAGTTCGACTCCGGGGAGGTAGTCGGGGTTCGTACGCGAGGAGTTGACCGCTTCGGCGAGTTCGGCGCGGCGGCCCCAGAGGGTCACCTCGCAGCCCGCGTCGGCGAGCACCACACCGAAGGCGGTGCCCCATGAACCGGTACCGAAGACCGCCGCCTTGACGGGCCTGCTCACTTGCTCGTCTCCCCCTCGTGACCGGACTGCGCCTGGGTCCTGCGCCGCTGCTCGACGCGCTCGCGGCGCGGGTCGTACGGCGTCTCGGGCGCCTTCTCGCCGCGGATCTCCTCCAGCAGGCGGGTGATCGCGGCCATGATGACCTCGGTGGCCTCCCTGAGCACGTCCGCGGTCATCTCCTTGCCGTAGAACCGCGTGAGGTCCACGGGCGGGCCCGCGAGCACGTGGTGGGTCTTGCGCGGCAGGATGTGCGGCTTGGTGCTGTACGGCGGCAGCAGTTCGTTGGCGCCCCACTGGGCGACGGGGATGACCGGGCACCGGGTCTGCAGGGCGACGCGCGCCGCACCGGTCTTGGCGGTCATGGGCCAGCCGTCGGGGTCGCGAGTGATCGTTCCCTCGGGGTAGAACACCACGCACTCACCGCGCTCCACGGCGTCGACCGCGGCGCGAAAGGCGCTGAGCGCGTCGGTGGACTCGCGGTAGACGGGGATCTGTCCGGTGCCGCGCATCGCGGCACCGACGAATCCCTTCTTGAAAAGCCCGCTCTTCGCGAGGAATCGCGGGACCCGTCCGGTGTTGTACTGGTAGTGCGCGTACGCGAAGGGGTCCACGTGGGAATTGTGGTTCACCGCGGTGATAAATCCGCCCTCGGCCGGAATGTGCTCCATTCCGTGCCAGTCCCGCTTGATCAGAACCACCAGCGGCGGTTTGCAGAGCACCGCGGCGAAGCGGTACCAGAAGCCGATTCTGCGGCGGGGCACGCGCACACCTTCCTCTAGGGGCCAAGGACGTCGGCCCGGTACATCGGGCCGGGGGGCCGCACAAGTCTCGCCCCAGGCCGCCGGTCTGTCGAGAACACCGTACGCCCCGACGCCCGGACCACCAGATGGTCCAGGTGACGGCTGAGTGACAATGACCGCGACTAGAGAGGGACGGAACGCTCGTGCAGTGGACGTTGGTCATACCCGTGAAGCCCCTGGCGCGGGCCAAGAGCCGGCTCTCGGACACCGCCCACGACGGGGTGCGCCCGGGCCTCGCCCTCGCGTTCGCCCAGGACACGGTGGCCGCGGCGCTGGCCTGCCCGGCGGTGAAGGATGTGGCGGTCGTCACGGACGACGCCCTGGCCGGCCGCGAGCTGGCCGCGCTGGGCGCCCGTGTCGTCACCGACGAGCCGCGCGGCGGGCTGAACGCGGCCCTGGCGCACGCGGTGGCCGCCGTGCGCGCCGACCGGCCCGCCGCCCCGGTGGCCGCCTTGAACGCCGACCTCCCGGCGCTGCGCTCCCTGGAATTGGCCCGGGTCCTGGACACGGCGGCGGAATTCCCGCGCGCATTCATGCCGGATGCCGCGAATATCGGCACCACTCTGCTGGCCGCTGCCCCGGGCCGGGAATTGCTGCCGGCATTCGGTACGGATTCCCGGGCCCGGCATCGCGCGTCCGGCGCCGTGGAACTGACGCTCGACGACGTGGACTCGGTGCGCCAGGACGTGGACACCGGCGACGATCTGCGGGCCGCGCTGGCCCTCGGGGTGGGTCCCCGGACGGCGGCCGTGGCCGCGCGGTTGCTGATCCCGGGACAGTAGGCTGCGCTTCATGCAGGCGACCGCGTACACCTACGACGCCGTGACGCGCAGCGGCAGTGTGCTGCTCGACGACGGAACCCCCGTCCCGTTCGACGCCGAGGCGTTCGACGCGGGCGGGCTGAGGCTGCTCAGGCCCGGTCAGCGGGTACGGATCGAGGTCGAGGGAGCCGAGGACGGCCCGCACATCACTCTGGTGACGCTGCAGACCTTCTGACCCGGCCGTCCCACAACGCGCCGCGGGCCGGACTCCACGGGGAGTCCGGCCCGGCGCGTGAGTGCCCCTGTGCCCTTACCTGGTGCGGGCCGTGGCCTTCTTGGCGGTGCTGCGGGCGGCCGACTTCTTGGCGGGGGCCTTCTTGGCCGGCGCCTTCTTGGCCGTCGCCTTCTTGGCGGTGGTCTTCTTCGCCGCGGAGGTCTTGGCGGCGCCCGTGGTCTTCTTGGCCGTCGTCTTCTTCGCGGTCGTCTTCTTGGCGGTGGCCGTGGTCTTCTTGGCCGTCGTCTTCTTCGCGGTGGTCTTCTTCGCGGCGGCCGCCTTCGTGGTCGCCTTCTTCGCCGCGGCCTTCTTCACGGTCGTCGAAGCACCGCCGGTCAGGCTGCCCTTGGGCGCCTTCTTGACGGCGACCTCGCCGCCGCGGGGGAGCTTCTTCGAGCCGCTGACCAGGTCCTTGAAGCCCTGGCCCGCGCGGAAGCGCGGAACGGAGGTCTTCTTGACCCGAACCCGCTCGCCCGTCTGGGGGTTGCGGGCGTAGCGGGCCGGACGGTCGACCTTCTCGAACGAACCGAAGCCGGTGACCGAGACCCGGTCACCCCCGACCGTCGCGCGGACGATGGCGTCCAGGACCGCGTCGACAGCGTCGGCTGCCTGCTGGCGGCCGCCGAGCTTGTCGGCAATCGCTTCTACGAGCTGCGCCTTGTTCACGTCTTCCCCTTCGGAGACATCGCCAGAACGAAAGTGTTCAAGCTTTTTCGCACGTTAGGCAGATATATACCGCAAATCAAACACGAAACGGGCTAATCACCCGTGCGCCGCAACGAACTCGACTGCCCCGGCTGCGATCAGTGGTCCTCTTCGGGGATTCGCCCCTCGTCGAGGTCCGCTCCGAACGCCTCCAGACGCCTTGCCGCGTCGGCGAGATCGTGCTTGGCCGCGGCCGTAATGACCAGCAGCTTCCGGGTCAGCGCCATCCGTACGCCCTCCGGGACTTGCAGTGCGCGCACTCTTGCGTGCGCTTCCTTGAGTTGGCCCGCGACCGCCGCATAGAGCTCGAGTTGGCCGTCGTGTTCCATGCACAGATTGTGCCATCTGGGGCGAGTTGTCGCCTGCCCAGGGGGCAACTGCCACCTCAAACGGCCGTCCGGGCGTCTGCGGAAGTCACGGCTACAACCCTCGCGTACCCCGGCAACCCCCTTTCTAACGTGGGAAGTTGAACGAAGTCCAAGAGCCACGCGGGGCCGATCGGGTGCAGACATGGCAGTACCCCCGATCGGGCTGATCGGGGGTACCGGGTGGCTGAAACCAGCCGTGTTCAGATGCTCCGGAGGGGGCCGGAATCAGACCTGGAGCGTCTTCGGCTTGTACGAGGGCCGCTTCGCCTCGTAGGCGGCGATGTCCGACTCGTTCTGGAGGGTGATGGAGATGTCGTCCAGCCCGTTCAGCAGCCGCCAGCGGGAGTTCTCGTCCAGCTCGAAGGAGGCGGTGATCCCCTCGGCACGCACCTCGCGGGCCTCGAGGTCGACGGTGATCTCCGCCTCGGGGTCCTTCTCGGTGAGCTCCCACAGGGCGTCCACGATCTTCTGCTCCAGAACCACGGTGAGCAGGCCGTTCTTCAGCGAGTTGCCGCGGAAGATGTCGGCGAACCGGGAGGAGATCACGGTCTTGAAGCCGTAGTTCTGCAGCGCCCACACCGCGTGCTCACGGGAGGAGCCGGTGCCGAAGTCCGGGCCCGCGACCAGGACGCTGGCGCCCTTGCGCTCCGGGCGGTTGAGGATGAAGTTCTCGTCCTTGCGCCAGGCCTCGAACAGCCCGTCCTCGAAACCGTCCCGGGTCACCTTCTTGAGCCAGTGAGCAGGGATGATCTGGTCGGTGTCGACGTTGGAGCGGCGCAGCGGAACCGCCCGGCCGGTGTGCGTGGTGAATGCTTCCATGACTCTCAGACTCCAGCGGGCGCGGCGGCGGTTACGTCGGTCAGGTCGGCGGGCGAGGCCAGGTGGCCCAGCACGGCGGTCGCGGCGGCGACCTGCGGCGAGACCAGGTGCGTACGGCCGCCCTTGCCCTGCCGTCCCTCGAAGTTGCGGTTGGAGGTGGAGGCGGAGCGCTCACCCGGGGCCAGCTGGTCGGGGTTCATGCCGAGGCACATCGAGCAGCCCGCGTGCCGCCATTCGGCGCCGGCCTCCTTGAAGACGACGTCCAGGCCCTCGGAGACGGCCTGCAGACCCACGCGCGCGGAGCCCGGGACGACCAGCATCCGTACGCCGTCGGCGACTTTGCGGCCCTTGAGGAGCTCGGCCGCGGCCCGCAGGTCCTCGATGCGGCCGTTCGTGCAAGAACCTACGAAGACGGTGTCCACGTTGATGGAGCGCAGCGGCTGTCCGGCCGCCAACCCCATGTATTCCAGGGCCTTTTCGGCGGCGAGGCGCTCCGAAGCGTCTTCGTACGAAGCCGGGTCGGGGACGGACGCCGAAAGCGGCGCGCCCTGGCCGGGGTTGGTGCCCCAGGTGACGAACGGCGACAGCGAGGCGGCGTCGATGACCACCTCGGCGTCGAACTCGGCGTCCTCGTCGGTCCTCAGCGTCTTCCAGTACGCGACGGCCGCGTCCCACTCCTCGCCCTCGGGGGCGTGCGGACGGCCCTTGAGGTAGGCGAAGGTCGTCTCGTCGGGGGCGATCATGCCCGCGCGGGCACCGGCCTCGATCGACATGTTGCAGATGGTCATCCGGGCCTCCATCGAGAGCTTCTCGATGGCGGAGCCGCGGTACTCCAGGATGTAGCCCTGGCCGCCGCCGGTACCGATCTTGGCGATGATCGCCAGGATCAGGTCCTTGGCGGTGACGCCCTCGGGCAGCTCGCCCTCGACCGTGATCGCCATGGTCTTCGGGCGGGCCAGCGGCAGCGTCTGGGTGGCCAGCACGTGCTCGACCTGCGAGGTGCCGATGCCGAACGCCAGCGCGCCGAAGGCACCGTGCGTGGAGGTGTGCGAGTCACCGCAGACGACCGTCGTACCGGGCTGGGTCAGGCCCAGCTGCGGACCGACGACGTGCACGACGCCCTGCTCGACGTCGCCCAGCGGGTGCAGCCGGACCCCGAACTCGGCGCAGTTCTTGCGCAGCGTCTCCAGCTGGGCCCGGGAGACCGGGTCCGCGATCGGCTTGTCGATGTCGAGGGTCGGGGTGTTGTGGTCCTCGGTCGCGATGGTGAGGTCGAGACGGCGCACCGGGCGGCCGTTCTGACGCAGGCCGTCGAAGGCCTGCGGGCTGGTCACCTCGTGCAGGAGGTGGAGATCGATGAAGAGGAGGTCGGGCTCGCCCTCGGCGCGCCGGACGACGTGGTCGTCCCAGACCTTCTCCGCGAGTGTCCTACCCATCGCTTTCCCTCCGGCCGGCAAACGTCCACCGGCCCAACTAGAGATCTTGAGAGACGGCGCACCCGGCCCCTGTTCACGGGCGTCCGTCATCCGGCCCGTTCGGTCAGCGGGCCGCTGTGGATACAAGGGTTGCGCGTCTCACGAAAAAAGGAACTTGCGTTTCACAGAGTGAGACGTGAGTATCGTTGCATGGACAACAGTAGCGGCGTCGGCGTTCTGGACAAGGCAGCCCTTGTCCTGAGCGCCCTCGAGTCCGGCCCGGCCACCCTCGCGGGACTGGTGGCGGCCACCGGGCTGGCACGACCGACGGCCCATCGACTGGCCGTGGCCCTGGAGCACCACCGCATGGTGGCACGCGACATGCAGGGCCGTTTCATTCTCGGCCCCCGGCTGGCCGAGCTCGCGGCCGCGGCCGGCGAGGACCGCCTGCTCGCGACGGCCGGCCCGGTGCTCACGCATCTGCGCGACGTCACGGGCGAGAGCGCCCAGCTCTACCGCCGCCAGGGCGACATGCGCATCTGCGTCGCCGCGGCGGAGCGGCTGTCCGGCCTTCGGGACACCGTCCCGGTCGGCTCGACGCTCACCATGAAGGCCGGCTCCTCCGCGCAGATCCTGATGGCCTGGGAGGAGCCCGAGCGCCTCCACCGCGGCCTGCAGGGCGCCCGCTTCACGGCGACGGCCCTGTCGGGCGTACGGCGTCGCGGCTGGGCCCAGTCCATCGGCGAGCGCGAGCCGGGCGTCGCCTCCGTCTCGGCGCCCGTACGCGGCCCGTCCAACCGTGTGGTGGCCGCCGTCTCGGTCTCCGGCCCCATCGAGCGCCTGACCCGCCACCCCGGCCGTATGCACGCCCAGGCGGTCATCGACGCCGCCGCCCGTCTGTCGGAGGCCCTGCGCCGCACCGGCTGACGTGCGGGCACCCACGGGAACGTCGACGGGGAGGGCCCGCCTCAACGCCGCGGCAGACCCTCCCCGCTCCCCCGCCCCGCCTGTGCTCTCCCTATCTCAGCCGGTCTTCTCCGCCACCGGCGGCTGCTGCGAGCGGTGGGCGAACCGGTCCTTCGCGTACCGTCCGCGCCTCTCCAGCGGGATCTGCCCGTGTGCGGCGGCCAGCCCGAACGCGGGCATGTCGCCGTAGATGGACTCGTACGACCCCTCGGGCACGATGTATGTCTCGTGCCAGATGCCGACCTGCCCGCGTAGTTTTCCGGCGCGCTCCTTGTGGTTGACCGTGGCCCACGCCTTGTGATGGAAGGCGTCCGGCGCGGTCGCGTAGGCGTACAGCTTCTCCTTGGACTTCCAGTACTGCACGACGTAGTACGTGCGCGGCGAGGCCGTCAGCAGGACGTGGCCGAGCATTCCCCGCTCCGGGGCCTTCACCAGCTCGCGCAGCATGCGGAGCATCGCGAGCATCACCGGGAGCCACAGACGCACGGCCCGGAACTGATTGATCCGCATGCCGATCAGCAGGACGACGACATCGCCCTTCGCGTCGGCGGTCGTTCGGGACACCATGTGACCACTTCCCCCTGGTTGGTTCCTCTGGCTGGTGGGTTCCCCTGGTTGGCGAGCAGCGCTATCCGAGTGGCGATGATTGGATAGTGACGGTATCCGAGAAGGAGCGCAAGACATGCGGCTCGCCGAACTGAGCACCCGTAGCGGGGTGTCCGTCGCGACGATCAAGTACTACCTGCGCGAAGGGCTGTTGCCGCAGGGCCGTCAGATCAACGCGACGACCTCCGAGTACGACGAGGAGCATCTGCGCCGGTTGCGACTGGTGCGCGCGATGATCCAGATCGGCCGGGTGCCGGTGGCGACCGTGCGCGAGGTGCTGGGACACGTCGACGACGACTCCCTGGGCCGCACGATCCGGCTGGGCGCGGCCCTGTGGGCGCTGCCGCAGGTGCCCGAGCCCGACGAGGACGACGAGTACGTGCGGGCAGCGCACCGGGAGGTCGGCGCGCTGCTGGACCGGCTCGGCTGGCAGCACGCCCGGCAGCTGACGTCCATCTCCCCCGCGTACCGCTCGCTGGTGGTGGCGCTGGCCGCGTTCCGCCGGCTCGGCTTCGACTGGGGAGCCGAACAGCTCGCGCCGTACGCCGAGTTGATGCACCGGACGGCCGTGCTGGACCTGGACAGCATGGAGGCATACCCGTCGGACGCGGAGCAGGTCGAGTTCGCGATCCTGGGGGCGATCCTCAACGAGCCCGCTCTGCAGGCACTGCACCGGCTGGCCCAGGAGGAGGAGTCGGCGCGGCGGTACGGGTTCGAATGAACCCGGACAACCCCGGACAACACAGAAGGCCCTCCGCCGAAGCGAAGGGCCTTCTTGTTGTACCCCCGACCGGATTCGAACCGGCGCTACCGCCTTGAGAGGGCGGCGTGCTAGGCCGCTACACAACGGGGGCGTGGATCATGCAAGCGTTTAATGTGCAACGCCGCAGATCCGAGCTGGTCTACCTGGACTCGAACCAAGACTAACTGAACCAGAATCAGTCGTGCTGCCAATTACACCATAGACCAATGTGGTTTAGACCAGTTCGTACCCCCGACCGGATTCGAACCGGCGCTACCGCCTTGAGAGGGCGGCGTGCTAGGCCGCTACACAACGGGGGCCCTAGCGATCCCGAGTTGATCGAGATCAGTACCCCCGACCGGATTCGAACCGGCGCTACTGCCTTGAGAGGGCAGCGTGCTAGGCCGCTACACAACGGGGGCGATGCGGGTGCAGTGCTTCAGTCAAAACACCCGCGAGCTGGCCTACCTGGACTCGAACCAAGACTAACTGAACCAGAATCAGTCGTGCTGCCAATTACACCATAGGCCACTGGAACGCAAGCCCCTGCGGGGATCTTGTTCTAGTTTGCTCCTCCGGTTTCCGGCCTTTCGGCCCGCTCCCCGGCGGCGCAGGAAGAACATTACCCGAAGGTGGACGGGGCTCCAAAACGGGTATCCGCGCCGAGGACCGCGGGGAGTTCGGCGAGGGAGGCGATGCGGTGCGGGCCGGTGGGGGCGTCCCCGGCGGCGTACACACCGTTGCGATCGATCCACACGGACTTCAGCCCGGCCTCGGCGGCACCGCGCCCGTCGATCTCCGGATGGTCGCCGACGTACGCGACCTCGTGCGGAGCCAGCCCCAGGGCGTCGCAGGCGGCCAGGAACGCGGCGGCCTCCGGCTTGGAGACGCCGAGTTCGGCGGCGCACAGGATGACCTCGAAGCGGTTGTGCACGCCGAGGACGCGCAGCTTGCGGTCCTGGACGGTGAGGCTGGAGTTGGACAGCACGGCATGCCGGTGGCTGGCCGCGAGGGCGTCCAGGACGGGCAGGACGTCCGGGAAGAGGGCCCAGGCGGCCTCGTAGTGACGCAGGTAACGCGCGAACCAGTCGTCGGCCTCGGCGTCGCTCAGCGCCTCGCCCAGGAAGACGCGGATGCGCTCCCGGCGCTGTCCCTCGAAGGTGACCTCGCCCGCCGAGAACCGCGCCCACTGCTGGTCGGTGATCTCCCGCCAGCGCACGACGGCCTCCGCCACGGTGCCGTACCCGTCCAGCAACCCCTCGGCGGCGAGATGGGCTCCCATGCCGACGCGGTCAGCGGTGGTGTAGTCGAAGAGGGTGTCGTCGACGTCCCAGACAACGGCTCTGATCACCCTCACAGACTGGCACACTCGGGGCATGAGCGAGTATCGCGTCCAGTTCACCGTCGAGGCCCGTGCGGCCTACGACGCGCTGCCTCCCTCGCGCCAGGCTCACCTGGACAAGGCCGTGCGGATATTGGCGCGCGACCCGTTCCGGAAGCATGCGACCGCCCCGTTGGGTCCCGACGAGCATCTGCGCAAGGCGTACGTCGCACCCGGCGTGATGCTGGAGTACGTGGTGGCCGGGGCGATCATGGTCGTCGTCGTGCTGGAGATCTTCGACGAGAGCGCCTATCTGATCGACGAAACCGACGCGGAGTGACCGAAAGGCGAAGGGGCGGCACCCGGAATCTCCGGGTGCCGCCCCTTCCATGTGCGTGACCTACGCCGCCAGCTTCTCCAGCGCCGCGTCGATCCTCGCCAGCGTCTTCTCCTTGCCCAGGATCTGCAGGGACTCGAAGAGGGGGAGGCCGACCGTGCGGCCGGTGACGGCGACGCGGACCGGGGCCTGGGCCTTGCCGAGCTTCAGGCCGTGGGTCTCACCGGCGGCCAGGACGGCCTCCTTCAGGGCCTCGGGGGAGGTCCAGTCGGCCGACTCCAGCTTCTCGCGTGCCGTGCGGAGCAGGGCGTCGCTGCCCTCCTTCATCGCCTTGGTCCAGGACGCCTCGTCGAAGACCGGCTCGGGGAGGAAGAGGAAGTCGACGTTGTCGGTGATCTCGGAGAGGACCTTCAGGCGGGTCTGGGCGTGCGGGGCGATCGCCTGCCACTTGGACTCGTCGAAGTCCTCGGGGGCCCAGGGGGCGAACGGTGCCTTCAGCCACGGGGAACAGCGCTCCGTGAAGTCCTTCACGTCCAGCAGCCGGATGTGGTCGGCGTTGATCGCCTCGCACTTCTTGAGGTCGAAGCGCGCCGGGTTGGGGTTCACGTCCGTGATGTCGAAGGCGGCCACCATCTCCTCGACGGAGAAGATGTCCTGGTCCGCGGAGAGCGACCACCCCAGCAGGGAGAGGTAGTTGAGCAGACCCTCGGGCAGGAAGCCGCGCTCCCGGTAGAGGTTGAGCGAGGACTGCGGGTCGCGCTTGGACAGCTTCTTGTTGCCCTCGCCCATGACGTAGGGCAGATGACCGAAAGCCGGGATCTGCTTCGCGACGCCGAGCTCGATCAGCGCCTTGTAGAGGGCGATCTGGCGAGGGGTGGAGGAGAGCAGGTCCTCGCCGCGCAGGACGTGGGTGATCTCCATCAACGCGTCGTCGACCGGGTTGACCAGGGTGTACAGCGGGGCGCCGTTCGCGCGGACGATGCCGTAGTCGGGCACGTTCTCCGGGGTGAAGGTCAGCTCGCCGCGGACCAGGTCCGTGAAGGTGATCGTCTCGTCGGGCATGCGGAAGCGGACGATCGGGGTGCGGCCCTGCGCCTTGTACTCCTCGACCTGCGCCTCGGTGAGGTCGCGGCAGTGGCCGTCGTAGCCGGACGGCCTGCCGGCGGCGCGGGCGGCCTCACGGCGGGTGTCCAGCTCCTCCTGGGAGCAGTAGCAGTAGTAGGCGTGACCGGCGTCGAGCAGCTTGGCCGCGACGTCCCGGTAGAGGTCCATGCGCTGCGACTGGCGGTACGGCGCGTGCGGTCCGCCGACCTCGGGGCCCTCGTCCCAGTCGAAGCCCAGCCAGCGCATCGCCTCGAGCAGCTGGTTGTACGACTCCTCGGAGTCGCGGGCCGCGTCGGTGTCCTCGATGCGGAAGACGAGCGTGCCCTGGTGGTGGCGGGCGAAGGCCCAGTTGAACAGGGCGGTGCGGACCAGGCCCACATGGGGGTTACCGGTGGGCGAGGGACAGAACCGTACTCGGACGGCGGGGGCGGGTGCGCTAGCCACGCTTGACAACCTTGTTGGTGAGAGTGCCGATGCCTTCGATGGTGACGGCGACCTCGTCGCCGACGGTGAGCGGCCCGACGCCTGCCGGGGTGCCCGTGAGGATCACGTCGCCGGGGAGCAGCGTCATGGCCTCGGAGATGTTGACGATCAGGTCCTCGATGGGGTGGATCATCTCGCTGGTGCGGCCGAGCTGACGTTGTTCGCCGTTGACGGTGAGCTGGATGGTCAGGTCGGACGCCCTGGCGAGGTCGAGGTCCGTCTCCACCCAGGGACCGAGCGGGCAGGAGCTGTCGAAGCCCTTCGCCCGCGCCCACTGCTTCTCGCGCCGCTGCACGTCGCGGGCGGTGACGTCGTTCGCGCAGGTGTAGCCGAAGATCACGTCGGCCACGCGCTCGCGCGGGACCTCGCGGCACAGTCGGCCGATCACCACGGCCAGCTCGGCCTCGTGGTGCAGTTCCTCGGAGAAGGAGGGGTACTGGATGTCGTCGCCGGAGCCGATGACCGACGTCGACGGCTTGAAGAAGGCGAACGGCGCGTCCGGGACCTCGTTGCCCAGCTCCCTCGCGTGCTCCGCGTAGTTGCGGCCGAAGGCCACGACCTTGTTGGGGAGCACCGGCGGCAGCAGCCTGACCTTGCTCAGCGGGACCTTCGTGCCGGAGAGCTCGAAGTCCGCGAACGGGATGCCCTTGATGATGTCGAGGACGAGCTCGTCGGGCCTGTCGCCCTCGACCGCGCCGAAGGCGACGTTCCCGTCGATGGAGAATCTGGCGATGCGCACGGGATCCTTGCGCCCCTCACTGAGCCGGCTGGAGTCTGACGCTCCAGGCTAGCGCGGCAGCAGGAAGTCGCCTCGCGCATCACCGCCCGCAGGGGCGCCGGGAAAAGATCGCGGAGGCCCTGAGTGATCTACGCTGGGTGTGCGTACTAGTCCGCGACAGAAGCGGTGGCGGGGACGTCCACGAGGATGGTGCGCCTGGGGTTGGCGGTCTGCGTGGGAAGATCGACGGAGTGCTCCTGCTGCTCGGGGAGCTGCAGCGCGTCGGCGTCCTCGAGGTGGGCCAGCGTGGTACGCCGCGGGTTGGCTATGTTGCGGAACATCATCGTCGTCTTCACGGTTGCACTGGACCTTGTCGTCAGTCGCGGGTGGGTGGTTGGCAGTTGCCTGCTTGTTGTAAAGCGTCAGGCTAAACATCCAATTCCCCGCCGAAGCCGCGAAGTCCCCTTGATCAGCATGTGAGTTTGCTCACGGAGTCACGGGCAATCCGGTCAATTCAGGCCCGCAACCCACCTCGACGAAACGGACATTGACTCCCTGAAGCCATCATTCCGCTCCTGATCATGGCGACTGGGACACCCGTACCCGCCGAGGGACTCGCGGGTATTTGTCCGCTATGGCGCGGATCTCGCTCTACGTCCGGTGACCCGGCACTCACATGGTGTCACGTAGGTCACGGCATGGTCCGTGAGCCTTGTTGGAGATCCGGCACTGTGCTGGAATGCCACGGACCGCCGCAGGATCGAGCCGGCGCACAGGGGGCGCGAGGGAGCGCCGAGTGGCGGTGAGAACGGGGGAGCCAGCGCCGGTCACTCACGACTACCGGGGGGCGCGTTCAGGGCGCTTTCCACAACGCCGACACCGTGTCTTTCCGTTCACGCGGAGGGGCGCCTGGTCCAGAGGTTGCGACGCTAGTGCAGGGACGTTTCAAGAGGGATGGCAGTGCTCCGGCGGAGCCGGAGCCGCACGGCGGGACTGGCCCCGTAAAAGGCAGTTCCTCCCCCCAGCACGCCCAGAACCCGGGCCCGGCCCCGTCCGGCGACGGCGGTGAGCGCCCCGGGCGCCCCGGCGTGTCGGCATCTTCGGGTTCACCGGCCCCCACCCCGGCGGTCAAGCCGCCCAAGGGCCCGAGCGGCCCCGGCTCGCGCGTCGCGCTGCGCAACTGGCGCATCTCCACGCGTCTGGTCTCGCTGCTCGCGCTCCCCGTGGTCGCCGCCACCTCGCTGGGCGCGCTGCGCATCAGCGACAACATGAACGACATCCAGCAGCTCGACAACATGAAGCTGCTGACGGACATGACCAAGCAGGCCACCGAGCTGGCCGCCGCCCTCCAGGAGGAGCGCGACCAGTCCGCGGGTCCGCTGGCGCACGGCTCGAAGTCCAGCGACTACACGGTCAAGGGCTACCGGGACAAGACGGACCGGGCCAAGAACAACTTCATCGACGCGGCCGAGGAGATCGACGCCTCCGGCAAGGACGGCTCGCTGCAGGGCGTGCGCGACAGCCTCGTCGGTGTGGTCGGCGACCTCGAGACGCTGTCGAAGATCCGCGCCGGCGCCTACGAGACCAAGCTCAACTCCTCGCAGACGGTCGAGGCCTACCACCGCCTCATCACCCACCTGCTGGACCTCTCGCAGGACATGGCCGAGGCCACCAGCAACCCCGAGATGATCCAGCGCACCCGCTCGCTGGCCGCGTTCTCCTCCGCCAAGGAGTACGCGTCCATGCAGCGCGCGGTCCTCGCGGCGGCGCTGCCGGCGAACAACACCACCGTCGGTGACCTCTCGGAGAACGACCGCCTGTACGCCCAGTCGGCGCTGCAGAGCGAGACCTCCGACCTGCGCAGCTTCAAGAGCATCTACGGCACCGAGCAGGCCGTCTCGCTCCTCAAGCCCATCGAGGAGAACAACGCGACGATCACGGCGACCGACAAGTACGCCAGCCGCGCCCTCGCCTCCCAGGGCGGTCTGGACGACCTGCCCAAGCGCTCGTACCAGGACTGGGTGGACGACAGCTCGACCAAGATCGAGCAGATGAAGAAGATCGAGCACACGCTGCTCGAGGACATGGAGCAGAAGGCCCGCGCGCTGCGCTCCGCCTCCGAGCGCGAGGCGATCATCTCCGGTGCGCTGATCCTGCTCGTGCTCGGTGTCTCCCTCGTCGGCGCCTTCGTCATCGCCCGGTCCATGATCCGCTCGCTGCGCCGGCTGCAGGAGACCGCCAACAAGGTCGCCCAGGACCGCCTGCCCGAGCTGGTCGCGCAGCTGTCGGAGTCGGACCCGCAGGACGTCGACACCTCCGTCGAGTCGGTCGGTGTGCACTCCCGGGACGAGATCGGCCAGGTGGCCGCGGCCTTCGACGACGTCCACCGCGAGGCGGTCCGCCTCGCCGCCGAGCAGGCCCTGCTGCGGGGCAACGTCAACGCGATGTTCACCAACCTCTCGCGCCGCTCCCAGGGCCTCATCCAGCGTCAGCTCTCGCTCATCTCCGAACTGGAGTCCCGCGAGGCCGACCCGGACCAGCTGTCCTCGCTGTTCAAGCTCGACCACCTCGCGACGCGTATGCGCCGTAACGGTGAGAACCTCCTCGTCCTCGCCGGTGAGGAGCCGGGCCGCCGGTGGACCCGTCCGGTCCCGCTGGTCGACGTGCTCCGCGCCGCCGCCTCCGAGGTGGAGCAGTACGAGCGCATCGAGCTGGCCGCCGTGCCCACCACCGAGGTCGCCGGCCGCGTGGTCAACGACCTCGTGCACCTGCTCGCCGAGCTGCTCGAGAACGCGACCTCCTTCTCCTCGCCGCAGACCAAGGTCAAGGTCACCGGTCACGCGCTGCCCGACGGCCGCGTCCTGATCGAGATCCACGACACCGGTATCGGCCTCTCCCCCGAGGACCTCGCGGCGATCAACGAGCGGCTCGCCTCGCCGCCCACCGTGGACGTCTCCGTCTCCCGCCGCATGGGTCTGTTCGTGGTCGGCCGCTTGTCCCAGCGCCACGGCATCCGCATCCAGCTGCGCCCGTCCGACTCCGGTGGTACGACCGCGCTGGTCATGCTGCCCGTGGACGTCGCCCAGGGCGGCAAGAAGCCGCAGGGCAAGCCGGGCCAGGGCGGTGCCGGTGGTCCGGCCGCGGCGCAGGCCGCCGCCGGTGCGGCCGCGGCACGGCGCCAGGCCGGTGCCGGTGCGCCGGGCGGACCGGCTCTCGGGGCCGG
>NZ_JBEXXQ010000008.1:219898-241783 GCF_040630525.1 Streptomyces sp. NPDC005799 | reverse complement strand
AAACGCCCGGTTACATTCCGAACCCGGAAGCTAAGCCTTACAGCGCCGATGGTACTGCAGGGGGGACCCTGTGGGAGAGTAGGACGCCGCCGAACAATTTGTGAGAAAACCCCCGGCCGGGGATACCGGTCCGGGGGTTTTCTGCGTTCCGGGGCCCTTCCACTTCCCCTACAGCCGGCCCGCCGTCTTAAGAGCCAGATACGCGTCCGCCAACGCCGGCGCCAGTTCATCCGGGGTCTCGTCGACGACCGTAACCCCGTGGCGGCGGAGTTGTTCGGCTGTGCGGTGGCGTTCGCTCTGGGCCTGGGCCGCGGCTGCGGCTTCGTACACCGCGTCGGTGTTTCCGCGGGCCTTCGCCATGCGGGCGATGTACGGATCTGCCACCGAGGCCACGAGAATCGTGTGGCGCTGGGTGAGTTGGGAGAGGACCGGGAGCAGCCCCTCCTCGACGGGGGCCGTGTCGAGGCTGGTGAGGAGGACGATCAGGGAGCGGCGGGGGGCCGTGCGCAGGGCGGTGGCCGTCAGGCCTCGGGCGTCCAGTTCGACCAGTTCGGGTTCGAGTGTCGCCATCGCGTTGACCAGGGAGGGGAGCACGTCGCGGGCGGTGCGGCCCTGGACCATCGCGCGTACTCGACGGTCGTAGGCGAGGAGGTCCACGCGGTCGCCGGCGCGGGAGGCGAGGGCTGCCAGGAGCAGGGCCGCGTCCATGGAGGCGTCGAGGCGCGGGGCGTCCCCCACGCGGCCCGCGGCGGTGCGGCCGGTGTCGAGGACGACGAGGATGTGGCGGTCGCGTTCGGGGCGCCAGGTGCGTACGGCGACGGTGGACTGGCGGGCTGTGGCGCGCCAGTCGATGGAGCGGGTGTCGTCTCCGGGGACGTACTCGCGCAGGCTGTCGAATTCGGTGCCCTCGCCGCGGATGAGCACGCTGGTGCGGCCGTCGAGTTCGCGCAGTCGGGCGAGCTTGGACGGGAGGTGCTTACGGCTGGTGAAGGGGGGCAGGACGCGCACCGTCCAGGGGATTTTGTGGGTGCCCTGGCGGGCGAACAAGCCGAGGGGTCCGTACGAGCGGATGGTGACCCTGTCGGCTTGGCGGTCGCCTCGGCGGGTCGGGCGCAGGCGGGTGGTGAGGCGCCGGCGTTCGCCCGGGGGGACGGTGAGGCGGTGGCGTGAGGCCTCCGCTTCGGTTCCGGACTCCCAGCTGCTGGGGGGCCAGGCGTCGCGCAGTCGGGCTCTGAGGAGGCGGCGGGACGGGTTGGTGACCGTGAGGGTGACGTCGGCGGTCTCGCCCAGGCGCACGGACGTGTCGCCGGAGCGGGTCATGCCGAGGCGTCGTACGGGTGCCGCGAGGGCGAAGTCGCAGGCGCAGGCCACCGCCAGGGGGGCGTTGACGGCGAGGATGCCCGTCCAGCCGGGGTCCCAGATGCCGACGGGGAGGGAGCCGAGGGCCGCGAGGAGCGCGGCACGTCCGGTGAGGGCCATCAGCGGGGGACGGGGACGTGGGCGAGGATGGCGTTGATGACGGAGTCGGCCGTCACGCCCTCCATCTCGGCCTCCGGGCGGAGTTGTACGCGGTGGCGGAGGGTGGGGAGGGCGAGGGCTTTGACGTCGTCGGGGATGACGTAGTCGCGGCCGGTGAGCCATGCCCACGCGCGTGAGGTGGCCAGGAGGGCCGTCGCGCCGCGGGGGGAGACGCCGAGGGTGAGGGAGGGGGACTCGCGGGTGGCGCGGCAGATGTCGACGACGTAGGCGGTGATCTCGGGGGAGACCGTGGTCTTGGCGACGGCGGCGCGGGCGGCTTCCAGGTCGGCGGGACCGGCGACGGGGCGTACGCCGGCGGCGCGCAGGTCGCGCGGGTTGAAGCCTTCGGCGTGGCGGGTGAGGACGTCGATCTCGTCCTGGCGGGAGGGCAGAGGGATCGTCAGTTTGAGGAGGAAGCGGTCCAGTTGGGCCTCGGGCAGGGGGTAGGTGCCCTCGTACTCGACCGGGTTCTGCGTCGCGGCGACCAGGAAGGGGTCGGGCAGCGGACGCGGGGTGCCGTCGACCGTGACCTGGCGTTCCTCCATGGCCTCCAGGAGGGAGGACTGCGTCTTGGGCGGGGTGCGGTTGATCTCGTCCGCGAGGAGGAGGTTGGTGAAGACCGGGCCGGGCTGGAAGGAGAACTCGGCGGTGCGGGCGTCGTAGACGAGGGAGCCGGTCACGTCGCTCGGCATGAGGTCGGGGGTGAACTGGACGCGTTTGGTCGTCAGTTCGAGAGCGGATGCGAGAGCGCGGACGAGCAACGTTTTGGCGACCCCGGGGACTCCTTCCAGTAGTACGTGTCCGCGGCAGAGGAGGGCGACGACGAGGCCGGTCACGGCGGGGTCCTGGCCGACCACGGCTTTGGCGATCTCGGCGCGCAGGGCCTCCAGGGAGGCGCGGGCCTTGCCCGGGTCCCCGGTGATCCCGGCGTTGTCAGTGGTCGGGTCCATCATGGACGGCGTACCTCTCTTTCGAGGGCGTCGAGTTGGTCGGCGAGGGCGATGAGGGCCGCGTCGTCGCTGGGCGGCGGGCCGAAGAGGAGGGAGTGCAGGGTCTGTCCGTCGCCGCGGAGGTGGGCGGACAGGGCGGGGAGCAGGGTCTCGGGCGCGTGCGCCTGGGTGACGGGGACGCCTACGAGGGGGGCGAGTCGGGTGCGGGTGGTGGAGCGAAGAGCGGCGGCCGCGCGGTCGCGGGCGTTCGCCTTGCGGTAGAGGCGGGCGCGGCCTTCGACGGTTTCGGAGGCGCGGATCGCCACGGGGAGTTTCTCGGGCACGAGGGGGCCGAGTCGGCGTGCCCGCCAGAGGGCGGCGAGGCATGCCGCGATGAAGAGCTGCAGTGTGCCCCAGAGCCAGCCCGAGGGGAGCAGGTCGAGGAAGCCTTTTTCGCCGTCGTCGCCGGTGGCGGAGGTGTCGGAGAGCGAGGGGAGGTACCAGACCAGATGGGGGCGGGAGCCGAGGAGTTGGAGGGCGAGCGAGGCGTTGCCCTGCTTGTCGAGCCGGTTGTTGAAGAGGATGTCGGGCGCGCCGAGGACGACGGTGTCGCCGCTTGCGGAGGTCTGCGGGATGCGCAGGAGGGTCGCCAGGCGCTCGCTGGGGTAGCACTTGTCGGCGTCGAGGTGCGTGGTGGTGTAGCGGATGCCGCCCGTGTCGGCGCTTCCCGCGCGCTGGGCGGCGGGCAGCGTGCAGTCGGGGGCGAGCGTCGAGTCGAAGCTGGTGGCGGGGTCGGCGGTGACACCGGGGGCGAGTTTTTCGACGGACGAGCTGCCGGGGGCGATCAGGACGGTGCGTCCGCCGGACTCGGCGATCGTCGAGTGCAGTGTGGCCTGTTGACGGGGCGTCAAGAGGTCGGGGACGGCGACCAGGAGAGTGGTCCGGGGGCCGGCTGCGGCGCGGGCTTCGTCCAGAGTGGTGACCACGCGCGTGGAGACGCCGCGGTCGGCGAGGAGTTCGGCGACGGCGCGGCTGCCGTAGGGGTCGACGGAGCGCGGGTCGAGTTCGCCGTGCCGGGTGTCGGAGCGCACCACGGCGATGACGACGGCCGCGGCCAGCAGGACGACGACGGCGAGGGCGATGCCTCGCGCGCGGGTCCACACCTGACGGGCGGTGGGCGAGGCCGAGGTGGACGGGAGCGTGGCCTCCGTGGTCATCCGGCGGCTCCCTGGCGGCCGTTGCGGGCCGTACTCGGGATGCTGCCGGCGAGTTGGGGCTTGGTGCGTTCGAGGTCGCGGTCGAGTTCGGCGATGCGGTGGTACGACATCTCGCTCGCCCTTCGGCCGCCGTACGTGACGTCGTCGAAGTCCCGGGCGGCGGCGCGCAGTCGGTCCGTGTGGGAGGGCAGCGCGGTGCCCGCTTCGGCAGCGGCCTCGTCCGCGGTGCGGCCGGGGCGGACGTCGAGGAGTGCGCGTTCCTCGAGCGAGCGGACGATGGCGCGCATCCGTTCCTGGACTGCCTGGTTCCAGTGGCCCTGGGCGGCCTGCGCCTCGGCGGCCGCGCGGTGTTCGGCGGCGCTGCGGGGGCGGTCGTCGAACAGGGCGGCGGCGGAGGTGGGTTGGCGGCGCGGGCTGCCGAGGCGCCACCACAGCGCCCCGAGGACGGCGAGGACGGCCACAAGGACGACGATCAGGCCGAGTGTGCCTCCCGGGGTCGCGGCGGCGGCGGTGCCGAAGAGTTTGTCGACCCAGTCCCAGAAGGCGTTGAGGGCGCGCTGGAACAGACTGGGGTCGTTCTCGTGGTACATGCGCTTGGACAGCTCGCGGCGAGCCGCCTCGCGCGCGGGATCGCGCGGAATGGTCACCGGCGGTTCGTCGTCGGAGCGAGCGAGCGACAGCAGGGATGTGTCGCCCGCGCGCAGCAGGGTCCGTACGGCCGCTTCAGCGGCGCGCGGCAGTGCTGGTACCGATGTGAGAACGCCCCCCGTCAGGCTCACCGCATCAGCTCCCCGTGCCGGTGTCGGTGCCGTATCCCTGGACGCCGGCGGCGCGGGCCAGGTCGAGGTCGAGGGCCTCGCGGCGGATGCGCTGGTCGATGTAGAGCAGGACCGTGACGCCGGCCGTGATCGGGAACGTGATCATGGAGCCGATCACCGCGCCGATCCCGCTGATGATCAGGAACGTCCAGCCGGCGTCGGTGCCCCCGCTGTTGAAGAAGTTGACGATGCCGTCGCTGCCGAACGCGGCGGCGATGAAGGTGAACGGGATGACCACGATCGACGCGACGATGTTCGCGATGACCGTGGCGAGCAACTGGATGCCGAAGACCCGCCACCAGGAGCCACGGACCAGCTTCACGGAGCGGCTCATCGACTTGACGATGCTCTGCTTCTCCAGCATGAGCGCGGGCGAGGCGAGCGAGAAGCGGATCATCAGCCACAGGGCGACGATCCCGGCGGCGAGGCTGCCGAGGATGGCGAGCGCGGCTCCCGCGTCGCCCGAGCCGGCGACCGCGACGAGGATGCCGGGCAGTGCGCCGCCGAGGATGACGCCGGCCGCGATGAGCAGCAGCAGGAAGATCAGGCCGAACAGTTTGGGCACCTGCGGGCGGGCGTCGCGCCAGGCCTCGCCGGCGGTGACCGGCCGGCCGAGCACGGCGCGGCTGGTGACCGTCGTCAGCAGGGCGGTCGCGGTGATCGTGCCGATGAGGGAGACCAGGAACACGACGCTGGTGTTGAGCATCGTGTCGCCCATGGCGCGGGTGACCTCGGAGAGGCTGGCGCTGGGGTCGCTGAGGGTTTCAGCGGTCTCCCGGTCGTTCAGGGCGAGGCCCTGGAGCAGGACGACGACGATCTGCGTGACGACGGCGACGGTCAGCGAGATGCCGAGGACGGTGCGCCAGTAGGTGCGCATGGTGGAGACGGCGCCGTCGAGGATCTCGCCCACGCCGAGCGGGCGCAGCGGGATGACACCGGGCTTGGCCGCGGGCGGGGGACCGCCCCAGGCGCCGCCGCCCCAGCCGCCGTAGGGACCGCCGTAGCCGCCCCAGCCGCCGGGTGCACCGGGGCCGCCCGGGCCGCCGGGAGGGGGGCCGCCCCAGCCCGGGCCGGGCGGTGGAGGAGGCGGGGCCTGGCCCGGGCTCGCGGGGCCGGTGGGCGCGGACCACTGGCCGGCGGGCGGCTGGTCCTTGGACCACTTCACGCCTGGTTCCTGCGGGTCCGTGCCCGGCTGGTCGGCGGGTTGTGCGGCGCCGGGACGCGGAGTGCCGGACTCGCCGGTCTCCTGCCCGTCGGACGGGGCAGATCCGGGCGAGGCCCAGCCCGGAGTGTCGTTCATCGTCGCTCCTTCACGGTGCCCGTCCGCGGTCGCGGCGGCAGGTTGGCAGCCATCGTGTCATGGGGTGCTCGCGGAGGTACCGGCCGCGGTATGGGCTGCACACCTTCAATTGTCCGCCGGATAAGGGGCAGACTGATCGCATGGCTGATCAGCACGCGCAATCCGGCGAGGACAGCAGGCAGACCCAGCTCCCGGCGATCCGATGGGAGGAACCACCCGAGGGGCCCGTACTGGTCCTACTGGATCAGACGAGGCTGCCGGCCGAGGAGGTCGAACTGGTCTGCACGGACGCGCCCGCGCTGGTGGAGGCGATCCGTTCGCTCGCCGTGCGCGGGGCACCGCTGCTCGGGATCGCGGGGGCGTACGGCGTCGCGCTCGCCGCCGCCCGCGGCTTCGACGTGGACGACGCCGCGGCCGCGCTGGCGGGCGCCCGGCCCACCGCGGTGAACCTCTCCGTCGGCGTGCGCAGGGCGCAGACGGCCTACAAGGCCGAGTGCGCCAGGAGCGGCGAGGGGGAGCGGGCCGCCGCGGCGGCGCTGGCCGCGGCGCGGCAGCTGCACCAGGAGGACGCCGAGGCCAGCGCTCGGATGGCCGAGCGGGGGCTGGCGCTGCTCGACGAGCTGCTGCCTGGCGGCGGGCACCGGATCCTCACGCACTGCAACACCGGGGCGCTGGTGTCGGGCGGTGAGGGGACGGCGTTCGCGGTCGCGCTCGCGGCCCAGCGGGCGGGGCGGCTGCGGCGGCTGTGGGTGGACGAGACGCGTCCCCTGCTGCAGGGCGCTCGCCTCACGGCGTACGAGGCGGCTCGCAGTGGGATGGCGTACACCCTGCTCACGGACAACGCGGCGGGCTCGCTCTTCGCGGCCGGTGAGGTGGACGCGGTGCTGATCGGGGCGGACCGGATCGCGGCCGACGGGTCGGTGGCGAACAAGGTGGGGAGCTATCCGCTGGCCGTGCTCGCGCGGTACCACCATGTGCCGTTCATCGTGGTGGCGCCGGTGACGACGGTGGACCCGGACACCCCGGACGGGGCGTCCATCGAGGTCGAGCAGCGTCCCGGGCACGAGGTGACCGAGATCGTGGCGCCGCAGGTGCCGGTGGTGGGGGTGGAGGCCGGGGGCGGGGTTCCGGTGGCGCCCTTGGGGACGCAGGCGTACAACCCCGCGTTCGATGTGACGCCGCCGGAGCTGGTGACCGCGATCGTCACGGAGGAGGGCACCGTCTCGCCGGTGACGGCGGAGGCCCTCGCGCAGCTGTGCGCCAGGTCGCGGCCCGTGACGGCGTCCTGACACGGTTGCGGAGGGTGTGGGACGTTTCGCGCCGGTCGGCCGGGCCGACCGGATGGTCGGCGTGCGCCTACCCTGGGTAGCTGAGATCCGTTGTCGGCACCGACGTCGGCGGACAGGGGCAGACAGTGACGGCCGAGTACGACTATCGTCACGGGCCAGTGACCCTGCTCACCTGCACCTTCGCCGCCGTTATGAGAATGGGATGATGTCGTTTATGAAGGGACGAGTCCTTGTCGTCGACGACGACACCGCACTTGCCGAGATGCTCGGCATCGTGCTGCGTGGTGAAGGGTTTGAGCCGTCTTTCGTAGCTGACGGCGACAAGGCGCTGGCCGCCTTCCGGGAGGCCAAACCCGATCTGGTGCTGCTCGACCTGATGCTGCCCGGCCGGGACGGCATCGAGGTGTGCCGGCTGATCCGGGCCGAGTCGGGTGTGCCGATCGTGATGCTCACGGCCAAGAGCGACACCGTGGACGTCGTCGTCGGGCTGGAGTCCGGGGCCGACGACTACATCGTGAAGCCGTTCAAGCCGAAGGAGCTCGTCGCGCGGATCCGGGCGCGGCTGAGGCGGTCGGAGGAGCCTGCGCCCGAGCAGCTCGCCATCGGTGACCTGGTCATCGACGTGGCGGGCCACTCGGTGAAGCGGGACGGGCAGTCGATCGCGCTGACGCCGCTGGAGTTCGACCTGCTGGTGGCTCTCGCGCGCAAGCCCTGGCAGGTGTTCACGCGCGAGGTGCTGCTGGAGCAGGTGTGGGGTTACCGGCACGCGGCCGACACCCGCCTGGTCAACGTCCATGTGCAGCGCCTGCGTTCCAAGGTGGAGAAGGACCCGGAGCGTCCGGAGATCGTGGTGACCGTCCGTGGCGTCGGGTACAAGGCAGGGCCGAGCTGACATGTCCGGTGACAGCGCCGCCACGGCGTCCGGGCCGGCCGGGGCCCGCGCCGGGCGGCCTGTCGGACGCAAGCCGGCCGGCTCCCGCTGGCAGCGCCTGCTGGAGGGCGGCCTGCTGCAGGGCGGGGTCCAGGGCAGCCCGGTGCTGCGGCTCTTCATGCGCTGGGTGCGCCGACCGCTGTTGCCCGTCATGCGGCTGTGGCGGCGCAACATCCAGCTCAAGGTCGTCGCCACGACACTGCTGATGTCGCTGGGCGTCGTACTGCTGCTCGGCTTCGTCGTCATCGGCCAGGTGCGCAACGGACTGCTGGACGCCAAGGTGAAGGCCTCCCAGAGCCAGGCCACCGGCGGTTTCGCCGTGGCCAAGCAGAAGGCCGACGAGGCGGAGACCGGTACCGCCGACACCGCCCAGTCCCCGGACGGACGGCAGTCGCAGAACCTCACCTCGTGGATGAGCGACCTCGTCGAATCCCTCTCCAGCGGTGGTCAGGGCGCCTTCGACGTGGTGACGCTGCCCGCGGGGGACAACAACAGCGGCGGCGGACGCGGCCCGCGCGCCTCCGGCCAGCTCGACCCGACGGCCAGCGTCCCCGACGACCTGCGTGCGCGGATCAACGAGGTCCAGACGGCCGCGCAGAGCTACACGCGGATCATCTACAAGGACAGCGACAAGGAGTCCCAGCCCGCGCTGGTCATCGGCAAGCAGGTCAACGACCCCACCGGCAACCCGTACCAGCTCTACTACCTCTTCCCCCTCACGCAGGAGGAGAAGTCGCTGAGCCTGGTCAAGGGCACGCTGGCGACCGCCGGGCTCTTCGTCGTCGTACTCCTCGGAGCCATCGCCTGGCTGGTGGTGCGGCAGGTCGTCACACCCGTGCGGATGGCGGCCGGGATCGCCGAACGGCTGTCCGCGGGCAAGCTGCAGGAGCGGATGAAGGTCACCGGCGAGGACGACATCGCGCGGCTCGGCGAGGCCTTCAACAAGATGGCGCAGAACCTCCAACTGAAGATCCAGCAGCTGGAGGACCTGTCGCGGATGCAGCGACGGTTCGTCTCCGACGTCTCGCACGAACTGCGGACGCCGCTGACGACCGTACGAATGGCCGCGGACGTCATCCACGAGGCGCGGGAGGACTTCGATCCGGTCACCGCGCGGTCCGCCGAGCTGCTCGCCGACCAGCTCGACCGGTTCGAGTCGCTGCTCGCCGACCTGCTGGAGATCAGCCGGTTCGACGCGGGCGCGGCGGCGCTGGAGGCGGAGCCGATAGACCTCAGGGAGGTCGTACGGCGGGTCGTCAGCGGAGCCGAACCGCTCGCCGAGCGCAAAGGCACACACATACGCGTACGGGGCGACCAGCAGCCCGTCATCGCCGAGGCGGACGCACGCCGCGTGGAGCGCGTGCTGCGCAACCTCGTCGTCAACGCCGTGGAGCACGGCGAGGGCAAGGACGTCGTCGTCAAGCTCGCCGCGGCGGGCGGGGCCGTCGCCGTCGCCGTGCGCGACTACGGCGTCGGACTCAAGCCCGGCGAGGCCACGCGCGTGTTCAGCCGCTTCTGGCGGGCGGACCCGGCACGCGCGCGTACCACCGGCGGCACCGGGCTCGGGCTGTCGATCGCGCTGGAGGACGCGCGGCTGCACGGCGGCTGGCTGCAGGCCTGGGGCGAGCCGGGCGGCGGCTCGCAGTTCCGGCTGACGCTGCCCAGGACCGCGGACGAGCCGCTGCGCGGCTCGCCGATACCGCTCGAACCCAAGGACTCGCGCCGCAACCGCGGACTCAACGACGCCGGCCTGCCGCGCGGCGGCGACAAGACGGCCACCGTGCCCGTGCAGCCGGCCGGGGACCAGATACCTGCGATCGCCCCGAGGCTGAACGGCGCCACAGCCACGGCCGACCCGACCGCGCTGCCCGGCAGCGGCGCGCGTGTCGTGCCCCGGCCCGCCTCGGGCACGCGGCGACAGGACGAGACGCCCCCGGGGGAGGGGGCACGGAGCGAGACCCCGGGCCGTGCGGACACCGGACCGGAGGACTCGCCGAGGCATGGGGAGGCATCGCGTGGGCGCTGACCGTCAGGGGGGCGCCCGGCGCCGACCGGTGCGCGCGGCGGCGTACGGCGTCTGCGGCGTCGTACTGCTGGCCGGGTGCGCGTCGATGCCCGACAGCGGGGATCTGCGCGGCGTCGACTCCACGCCGCGACAGGACACGCAGGTCCGGGTCTTCGCCATGCCGCCGCAGAAGAACGCGCAGCCCCCCGAGATCGTCTCGGGCTTCCTGGAGGCGCTGACCAGCGACGACCCGAACTACTCGACGGCGCGGCAGTATCTGACCAGCGCCGCCTCCCAGGCGTGGAATCCGGGCCTGTCCACCACGATCCTCGACAACGGGCCCGGCACCGGCCAGGACCGTTCGGACGCCAAGGACAACCTCTCCTTCACCCTGACCGGCACCAGGGTCGCCAAGGTGGACGCGCAGCAGTCGTACGAGCCCGACAGCGGCCCCTACAACGCGCTGGTCCATCTCGCGCGGGACAAGACCGGGCAGTGGCGCATCGACCGGCTGCCGCAGGGCGTCGTCATGGGGAAGTCGGACTTCCAGCGCAACTACGTGTCCGTCAACAAGTACTACTTCGCCTCCGCCGCGACCTCGGGGGCACCCGCGGCCGTCGCCGACCCCGTGTTCGTGCGCCGCCGCGTCGATCCCATGACGCAGACGGTGCGCTCGCTGCTGAACGGTCCCACGAACTGGCTCAATCCCGAGGTGCGGACGAGTTTTCCCACCGGTACGGCGCTGGGCAAGGGCGTCACCTCGCTGGCGCCCGACGACCAGAACAACCTCACCGTGCCGCTCAACGCGAGCGCCGCTCGGGTCGGGACGGCCCAGTGCGAGCAGATGGCGACGCAGCTGCTGTTCACGCTGCAGAACCTCACCACGGCCATCGAACAGGTCGAGCTGCGGTCGGGAGACCGGAGGCTGTGCTCGCTCCGCGAGGACCGGACCGCCACGGTCGCCACGCTGGCCTCGACCGCGCACACCGGCTATCTGTACTTCATCGACGCCAAGAGCAGGCTGGTGCGGATCGCGGCGGGCAGCCCCAGCACCAGCGCCGAACCCGTGCCCGGGGCTCTGGGCGAGGGCGCCAAGGCGCTGACGTCGGTGGCCGTGTCGCGTGACGAGAGCATGGCGGCCGCGGTCGCCGCCGACGGCAGGGAGCTGTACGTCTCCTCGCTGGTGTCGGGCGGTTCTCTCGGAAGCCCCATGCTGACCAGCCAGGGCAAGGCCGAGCAGACCCGGTTCACGGCACCCAGCTGGGACTCGCAGGGCGACCTCTGGATCGCCGACCGCGACCCCGCCGGCCCCCGGCTGCTCCTGCTGCGGCAGGGCAAGGGGCACCCGCTCGAGGTGAGGACACCGGACCTGAACGGGCAGATCGAGGACGTACGGGTGGCTGCCGACGGTGTGCGGATCGCCCTCGTGGTGGCAAAGGGCAAGGAGAAGTCCCTGCTCATCGGGCGGATCGAACGGGGCGACGACAAGGGTGCGCCGACCGTTTCGGTGCTGGAGCTGCGGTCCGCGACACCGGAGTTGGAGGACGTCACGGCCATGTCCTGGGCCGGGGACAGCCGGCTCGTGGTGGTCGGGCGCGAGCAGGGCGGTGTCCAGACGATGCGGTACGTCCAGGTCGACGGCTCCACCCCCGACGGGCCGGCGCCCGCCGCGCTCACCGGGGTCAAGGAGATCACCGCGACCGAGTCCGAGGGGTTGCCGATGGCGGCGTACTCGGACGACGGGATCGTGCGGTTGGGGTCCGGAGGACAGTGGCAGAAGGTCGTCTCGGACGGCAAGGCGCCGGTCTATCCGGGCTAGTCCGACACGGCTTCGAGAGCGGCCGCTTCCGACCGGGGGGACCTGACGGGGCGGCCGCTTCGTGTTTGGTTCGGGCGGCGGAAGGGGCGGCCGACGAGCTGGTTCCCGGCGGCACGAGTTGTCCACAGGGAGTTGTCCACAGGGGTGGTCGGGTGGCTCGGGTATTGGCACAGTGGTGGCCATGCGGGGGTGGTGGCAGGACCTCACCGACCTGGTGCTGCCGACCGAGTGCGGCGGCTGCGGGAGGCCGCGCACGGTGCTCTGCCCGAAGTGCCGTGCGGCTCTGAGCGGGGCGGCACCGAGCCGGGTGCGCCCGGCGCCGGAACCGCCCGGTCTGCCGGCGGTGCACGCGGCGGCCCGGTACGCGGACGAGGTACGGGCCGTGCTGCTGGCCCACAAGGAACGGGGCGCCCTGTCCCTCGCGACACCGCTGGGCACGGCTTTGGCGGGGGCGGTGCGGGCGGGGGTACGGGAGGCGTGGGGAGGCGGGGTGGGGGGAGGGGGAGGGGCCCCCTCGGTGCGGGCTCCTCTGGCCGGCGCGCCGGCAGGTGAGTCCGCGAGGCACTTGGACCGCCCCCTGTTGCTCGTCCCCGTGCCCTCGGCGCGGCGGGCCGTACGGGCTCGGGGACATGATCCGGCCAGGCGGATCGCGCTCGCCGCAGCCGGTGAGCTGCGGCGGGGCGGGGTTCCGGCGCGCGTCGTCGCCGTGCTGCGGCAGCGGAGGGCGGTGGCGGATCAGGCAGGGCTCAACTCCCGGCAGCGGCTGGAGAATCTGGCGGGCGCGCTCGGCGTGGTGCCGGGCGGTGGGCGACTGCTTCGGGGCGGTCGGGTCGTGCTCGTCGACGATCTGATGACGACCGGGGCGTCATTGGCGGAGGCGGCGCGGGCGGTACGGGCGGCGGGGGAGCCGTGGACGGACGAGTACGTGACGGGGGCGGACGCGGGGACGGACGCCTATGTGACGGCGATGGACGAGGGGGCGGACGCCTGTGTGACCGGGACGGACGAGGAAGCGGACGGGTATGTCACGGGGGCGGAGCCAGGGGGTGGGGGGCCGGTCGCGTTGGCCGGCGGGTGGTCGGCAGGGGACGCGCGGGGGTATCGGCATTCGCCGGGGCCGGAATCATGCGGTGATGTGGCCCGGGCCGTGTATCCGGCGGCTGCTCGGGAAAGCAGAGGGGAACGGATCACCGGACCGGTGGAGGAAGAGGCCGACCTTATGTGCGACGGGCCGGGAAGGGCGGGTGCGAGCAGCGCCGGTGACCTGATCTGCGCGGCTGTGGTCGCGGCGTCGCCGGACTCTTTCGAAATAAACCGGAACTGACTGTGCACTTGCACCGTTGCAGGTAATGACAGGGTCAATTCACCTGAACGGAGGTACGCCGCGGTAGAGGGTGACGACATCCGTCCGGGCGAGATATGTTCGGTTGTGAGGAAAGGCGCAGGCCACGCCTCACGTACCCGAGTGCCGTGCTGCGGGTTTTCACCATCACCCGCGCTGGTGGAGTGGAGATCTTGCCCGTGGGGGAGGAGGTGGACGTCACCGAGTCCGTAGGTTCCGGAGATCACCGGAGCCTGGTGCAAAAGGGAGACGCTCCGCAGCGAGGCGGGGCGATCCGGGAACGGAGTTCTGCGTGGACATCGTCGTCAAGGGCCGCAAGACCGAGGTGCCCGAGCGGTTCCGCAAGCACGTGGCCGAGAAGCTGAAGCTGGAGAAGATCCAGAAGCTCGATGGCAAGGTGATCAGCCTCGACGTCGAGGTGTCCAAGGAGCCCAACCCCCGACAAGCCGACCGTTGTGACCGAGTGGAGATCACGCTCCGCTCCCGCGGTCCGGTGATCAGGGCGGAGGCGGCGGCCAGCGATCCGTACGCGGCGCTCGACCTGGCGGCGGAGAAGCTGGACGCCCGGCTGCGCAAGCAGCACGACAAGCGGTTCTCGCGCCGTGGCGCGCGTCGGATCTCGGCGGCCGAGGTCCCCGACCACGTCCCTGGCGCGGCGACGCTCAACGGGAACGGCCAGGCCGTCCACGAGGAAGACACCGACGGC
This sequence comes from Streptomyces sp. NPDC005799, assembly GCF_040630525.1. Lineage (NCBI taxonomy): Bacteria > Bacillati > Actinomycetota > Actinomycetes > Kitasatosporales > Streptomycetaceae > Streptomyces > Streptomyces sp. NPDC005799. Next base: position 227,909 of record NZ_JBEXXQ010000008.1, on the reverse strand, counting down.
GTACCCACCAGGAAGATCGGCTCGCTGGAAGTGAAGGGCGAAGGCCCCCTCGTCGTCCGCGAGAAGACCCACGTCGCCTCCCCGATGACGCTCGACCAGGCCCTCTACGAGATGGAGCTGGTCGGCCACGACTTCTATCTGTTCGTCGACTCCGAGACGAAGGAACCGAGTGTCGTCTACCGGCGGCACGCGTACGACTACGGCGTCATCCACCTCAGCACGGACCCGATGGTCGCCCAGGCGCAGGCTCCCGCGCCCGGTGGCACGTTGGGTGGCTGACCCTCGCGGCCGACAGTTGTGCCGGTGCCCCTGGAGCGCCTGTGCGCCCCCAGGGGCACCGGTGTGCGACCACTTCGCGTCCCGCTCTGTCACCGCGTTGTAGCCCGGGCATGGAATCATGGCCTCAGCGGCTCAACCGGTGGGCCGTTGCCTTGGGTTGGCGGATGGCACAGCACCACAGGCCAGAGCCTTCAGGGGGAGGAACGATGGCGGACAGCTTCGGACCGATGCGGGACGAGGATGCTGACGGTGGCGTCGTCGGCATGGGCCCGGACGCGGGCTCTCCACGCAAGGAGCCGATCAGAGTCCTGGTCGTGGACGACCACGCTCTCTTCCGCCGTGGTCTGGAGATCGTGCTCGCGGCCGAGGAGGACATCCAGGTCGTGGGCGAGGCCGGGGACGGCGCGGAGGCCGTCGACAAGGCCGCCGACCTGCTGCCCGACATCGTCCTGATGGATGTGCGGATGCCCAAGCGGGGCGGGATCGAGGCGTGCACCTCCATCAAGGAGGTCGCTCCCAGCGCCAAGATCATCATGCTGACGATCAGCGACGAGGAGGCCGACCTCTACGACGCGATCAAGGCGGGCGCGACCGGTTATCTTCTGAAGGAGATCTCGACGGACGAGGTGGCCACGGCCATTCGCGCGGTCGCCGACGGGCAGTCGCAGATCAGTCCCTCCATGGCGTCGAAGCTCCTCACCGAGTTCAAGTCGATGATCCAGCGCACCGACGAGCGTCGGCTGGTGCCCGCGCCGCGGCTGACGGACCGTGAGCTGGAGGTCCTCAAGCTCGTCGCCACGGGCATGAACAACCGGGACATCGCCAAGGAGCTGTTCATCTCCGAGAACACCGTGAAGAACCACGTGCGCAACATCCTGGAGAAGCTGCAGCTGCACTCCAGGATGGAGGCGGTGGTGTACGCGATGCGGGAGAAGATCCTCGAGATCCGCTGACGGGAGCCCGTTGGGCCGGGTTCAGCGCAGGGCGGCGATGAGCGCCCGCGTCACCTCCTTGGTGAGCGGCTCGTGCAGCTCCGGGGTGTCCACCCGCTCCACGCGTACGCTCGTGCAGCCCACCCAACTGGCCGCCTCCACCAGTGCTTCCGCGACGGCCGGGACCACCTTGGCTCCGTCCAGGGTGACTTGCCGTGCGATCAGCGTGGCGCCTTCGCGGGCGGGGTCGACGCGACCGACGAGCCGGCCGCCTGCCAGGACGGGCATCGCGAAGTAGCCGTACACGCGCTTCGGTTTGGGGACGTAGGCCTCCAGGCGGTGTGTGAAGCCGAAGATCCGCTCCGTGCGCGCCCGCTCCCAGACGAGGGAGTCGAAGGGCGACAGCAGCGTGGTGCGGTGGCGGCCGCGCGGAGGTGTCTCCAAGGCCGCCGGGTCGGCCCAGGCCGGTTTGCCCCACCCCTGGACCGTGACCGGGACCAGGCCCGAGTCGGCGATGACCGCGTCGACCTGCTCGCCCTTGAGACGGTGGTAGTCGGCGATGTCCGCGCGCGTGCCGACGCCCAGGGACTGGCCGGCCAGGCGGACCAGGCGGCGCAGGCACTCCGTGTCGTCCAGCTCGTCGTGCAGCAGCGGCTCCGGGATCGCCCGCTCGGCCAGGTCGTACACCCGCTTCCAGCCGCGGCGCTGCACGCACACCACCTCGCCGTACATCAGGGCCCGCTCGACGGCGACCTTCGCGCCGGACCAGTCCCACCATTCGCTGGTGCGCTTGGCGCCGCCCAACTCGGTGGCGGTGAGGGGACCTTCGGCGCGGAGCTGTTTGACGACCTGGCCGTAGGCGCCGTCGGGCAGTTCGTGGTTCCAGTGCGGGCGGGCGCGGTAGGCGCGGCGGCGGAAGGCGAAGTGGGGCCACTCCTCCACGGGGAGGATGCACGCGGCGTGCGACCAGTACTCGAAGGCGTGGGGTTCGCCGGTCGCCGCGGTGTTCCAGTAGGCGTCCTCGACCGTCCTGCGGCCCACCGCCCCCAGGCGGGCGTACGGGATGAGTTCGTGGGAGCGGGCCAGGACCGAGATGGTGTCCAGCTGGACCGCGCCGAGGTGGCGGAGGATGCCGCGGACGCCTGCCTTGCGGTCGGGTGCGCCGAGCAGGCCCTGGGCGCGCAGGGCGATGCGGCGGGCCTCGTCTGCCGAGAGGTCGGTGGTGGGGCGCGGGGTCGTCATGGTTCGCACGATAGGGGGCAGGACTGACAGCGAAGGCTGACCTGGGGATTCGTCGACGGAGGCCCCGGGTTGGGCTCGGCGTGGGCTACTCGGGTTGTACCCGCGCCGGCAGGTACGGGGCCGTCGACGGCAGCCCCAGGTCCGAGGGCAGCAGGGCGCCCACCCAGGCGTCACGGCGTACGCCTCCGTGGATGATCGCGGAGCGCAGGGTGCCCTCGATGACGAAACCGGCGCGCTCCGCCACCGCGCGGGAGGGTCTGTTGCCGACCTCCGCGCGCCATTCCACGCGGTCGACCGACAGCTGGGTGAACGCCCAGCGGGAGACCTCGACGGTGCCCTCGGTGACGTAGCCGTTGCCCCGGTGCTCCTTGGCTGCCCAGAACCCGATCTCGGCGGTGCTCAGGGAACGCATGGTCAGGCCGAGCATGCCCACCAGTTCCTCCCCTTCGGGGAGGAAGAGGCCGAAGGTGAGCATCGAGCCGTTGGCCCAGCCCTCGGGGACGATCTCCTGTGTGAAGCTGCGCGCGTGCTCGGGCAGGTAGGGGGAGGGGATGGTGGTCCAGCGCTGGATGTCGGGGTCCTGGGCGGCGGCGTGCACCGCTTCGGTGTCCTGCGGGCCGACCGTGCGCAGCAGCAGACGGGCGGTGGTGAGCGTCACGGGTTCCATCGGTTGATTCTCCTCGGGGCCCGGTGCGGGACGCCATCTTTTAGCCGAGCGTGAGCGAGTGATCACAATTCGCGCAATTCGTCGGCGGGATCCGGCACCATCCGCGGGGCCCGTCCGTTGTCCCCTGTGAACCCGTCCGTTGCCCGCTTTGAAGAAGATTTGAGGCGGTGCGCCGAGTGCTGAACGGTCGTCGTCACAGCAGGCCTCCCGACCGGGGCTGGTCCTCGCATACGATGGCCGTTGCTCAGTAAGCCAAATGGAAACCGACCGTCCCAGGCCCGACCGGCAAGGAGACCAACCCCCGTGTCCGTCCTCTCGAAGATCATGCGTGCAGGCGAAGGCAAGATCCTGCGCAAGCTGCACCGCATCGCGGACCAGGTCAACTCCATCGAAGAGGACTTCGTCGACCTCTCCGACGCCGAGCTGCGGGCCCTCACCGATGAGTACAAGCAGCGCTACGCCGACGGCGAGAGCTTGGACGACCTGCTGCCCGAGGCGTTCGCCACCGTGCGCGAGGCCGCCAAGCGCGTCCTCGGCCAGCGGCACTACGACGTGCAGCTGATGGGTGGTGCCGCCCTGCACCTCGGCTATGTGGCCGAGATGAAGACCGGTGAGGGCAAGACCCTGGTCGGCACCCTGCCCGCGTATCTGAACGCGCTCTCCGGTGACGGCGTCCACCTCATCACGGTCAACGACTACCTGGCCGAGCGCGACTCCGAGATGATGGGCCGCGTCCACAAGTTCCTGGGCCTGAGCGTCGGCTGCATCCTCTCCAACATGACGCCGGCGCAGCGCCGCGAGCAGTACGAGTGCGACATCACGTACGGCACGAACAACGAGTTCGGCTTCGACTACCTGCGCGACAACATGGCGTGGGCGAAGGATGAACTCGTCCAGCGCGGGCACAACTTCGCCATCGTCGACGAGGTCGACTCCATTCTCGTCGACGAGGCGCGTACGCCGCTGATCATCTCCGGTCCCGCCGACCAGGCCACCAAGTGGTACGGCGACTTCGCCAAGCTGGTGCTGCGCCTCAAGCGCGGCGAGGCCGGCAACCCGCTCAAGGGCGTCGAGGAGACCGGCGACTACGACGTCGACGAGAAGAAGCGCACGGTCGCCATCCACGAGTCCGGTGTCACCAAGGTCGAGGACTGGCTGGGCATCGACAACCTCTACGAGTCGGTGAACACGCCTCTGGTGGGCTACCTGAACAACGCCATCAAGGCCAAGGAGCTCTTCAAGAAGGACAAGGACTACGTCGTCATCGACGGCGAGGTCATGATCGTCGACGAGCACACCGGCCGTATCCTCGCCGGCCGCCGCTACAACGAGGGCATGCACCAGGCGATCGAGGCGAAGGAAGGGGTGGACATCAAGGACGAGAACCAGACGCTCGCCACGATCACCCTGCAGAACTTCTTCCGCCTCTACAAGAAGCTCTCCGGCATGACCGGTACGGCGATGACCGAGGCCGCCGAGTTCCACCAGATCTACAAGCTCGGCGTGGTCCCGATCCCGACCAACAAGCCGATGATCCGCGTGGACCAGTCGGACCTCATCTACCGCACCGAGGTCGCGAAGTTCGAGGCGGTCGTCGACGACATCGCCGAGAAGCACGAGAAGGGTCAGCCGATCCTCGTCGGTACGACGTCGGTCGAGAAGTCCGAGTACCTCTCGCAGCAGCTGTCCAAGCGCGGCATCCAGCACGAGGTGCTGAACGCCAAGCAGCACGACCGGGAGGCGACGATCGTCGCCCAGGCCGGCCGCAAGGGTGCCGTCACGGTGGCCACCAACATGGCCGGCCGTGGTACGGACATCAAGCTCGGCGGCAACCCCGAGGACCTCGCCGAGGCGGAGCTGCGCCAGCGCGGCCTCGACCCCGAGGAGCACATCGAGGAGTGGGCCCAGTTCCTGCCCGCGGCCCTGGAGCGGGCCGAGCAGGCGGTCAAGGCCGAGAAGGAAGAGGTCGAGGAGCTCGGCGGGCTGTACGTGCTGGGCACCGAGCGGCACGAGTCGCGCCGTATCGACAACCAGCTGCGCGGTCGTAGCGGTCGTCAGGGCGACCCCGGCGAGTCCCGCTTCTACCTGTCTCTCGGTGACGACCTGATGCGGCTGTTCAAGGCCCAGATGGTCGAGCGCGTGATGTCGATGGCGAACGTCCCGGACGACGTGCCGATCGAGAACAAGATGGTCACGCGCGCGATCGCGTCCGCCCAGTCGCAGGTCGAGCAGCAGAACTTCGAGACCCGTAAGAACGTCCTGAAGTACGACGAGGTCCTCAACCGCCAGCGTGAGGTCATCTACGGCGAGCGGCGCCGCGTCCTGGAGGGCGAGGACCTGCAGGAGCAGGTCGGCCACTTCATGGACGACACGATCGACGCGTACGTGGCCGCGGAGACCGCCGAGGGCTTCCCGGAGGACTGGGACCTCGACCGGCTGTGGGGCGCCTTCAAGCAGCTCTACCCGGTGCGGATCACGGTGGAGGAGCTGGAGGAGGCCGCCGGCGACCGGGCCGGTCTGACCGCCGAGTTCATCTCCGAGTCCATCAAGGACGACATCCGCGAGCAGTACGAGGCGCGGGAGGCGCAGCTCGGCTCCGAGATCATGCGTGAGCTGGAGCGCCGGGTCGTGCTGTCGGTCCTGGACCGCAAGTGGCGCGAGCACCTCTACGAGATGGACTACCTCCAGGAGGGCATCGGCCTGCGCGCGATGGCGCAGAAGGACCCGCTGGTCGAGTACCAGCGCGAGGGCTTCGACATGTTCACCGCGATGATGGAGGGCATCAAGGAGGAGTCCGTCGGCTACCTGTTCAACCTGGAGGTCCAGGTCGAGCAGCAGGTCGAGGAGGTCCTGGTCGAGGACGCCGCTCCGGTCGACATGGAGAAGCAGGACGCGGTGCCGGCCCAGGCGGGTGGGCGTCCGGAGATCCGCGCGAAGGGGCTGGACGCGCCGCAGCGACGGAACCTGCACTTCTCCGCGCCGACCGTGGACGGCGAGGGCGGCACCATCGAGGGCGACTTCGTCGGCGACGAGGAGCCGGTGCGCTCCGAGGCCGACGGCCTCACGCGCGCGGAGCGCCGCAAGCAGGCGCGGGGCGGGCGTCGCCGCAAGAAGTGACGGCGGCGACGGCGCCCGAGGCGTCGTAGCGGCTTGAGGGCCGGGTCATCCGCGGGATGACCCGGCCCTGTTGCGTACGGTCGCCTAGTCGTCGTCGAGGGCGGTACGGGCGGGGCGGGGTCCTCCCAGTTCCACCGCCGTGCAGCGCCAGCGCAGATCGGGGCCCTGCTCCAGGCGGAAGGCCATGGCGCGCAGTTGCTCCCCGGCGCCGATCCGGGCGAACGCCTCGATGGCGCCGGGGCGGGGGACGCAGTAGCCGATGTCGCGGACGACGGGGCGGGTGCCGCGGGTGCGCAGGGGCCCGCGTTCGGCGAGCCGGGCCAGTTCGTCGTAGGCACGGCCCGCGGTGTGCCGGAGCATCCAGTGGACGGGCCGCTGCCCGCTCAGGACGGCGAGCAGACGGTCGGCGAAGACGTCGGTGGGGCGGGGCTGCGGGACGGGGCGCCGAACCGGCGGGGCGGGCACCGAGGGTGTGGCCGGAGCCGGAGCCGGAGCCGCGGCCTGAGCCGGGGCTGATGCTGATGTCGGGACCGGTGTCGGGGCTGGTGCCGACGCGGGGCGGGTGTCCGTGGGCCTCGTGTTGGCGGAGAGCCCGGAGGTACGGGAGCCGGGCGGGCGGGCGCCGCCCGGGGCGGTCCCGGCCGGGGCTCCGCCCGGGGTGCGCGGCGGGGCGCCGCCCGGGCGACGCGTGTCGTGGCGGCCCGGCGGGCGGGTCCCCGGCCGGGTGTGCGCTGCCCTGGTCATGACCTTGTGCATGGGTGTCCCCGTTTCCATGAGCGTGTCCATGAGCCCGGCCGAGCGGTGGTACCGGGCGGTAACTTCCTGTCGCGGATCTTGTACGGAACGTGAGGGCGGCAGCAAGGAAGCGGCAGGTCGGGTCGGGGCGGTCGGAAGGTTCACCTATCAGGGTGATGGAGGGGGTTGTAGGCCCGCGTTCGCGTGGGGGTCGTGGGTGAATCACGGGCCCGGGGTTGACGGCCTCGGCGTGCTTGGCGGGGACTCGAAAGGGGACGCCCGCACGTATCCTGAAGGCCCTGTCCAGCGGAGCCACGATCACGAAAGCGGCCAGACATGCGCGTCTACGTCCCCCTGACCCTCCCCGGTCTCGCCGAGGCGTACAAGACGGGAGAGCTGGGGGCCGGGCCGCTCGTCGCCTACGCCGTCACCCCCGCGCTGCGCGAGTGGTACCTCTCGGACGACATCGAGGAACTGGAGTACGCGGCGCTGAACCGCGCCGCCCTCGCCTCGCTGCGTCTGCTGGCCGCCGACGCCGGGGCTCCCCGGCGCCGGGTCGTGGTCGCCGTCGACGTGCCCGACGGCGCGGCCTGGGCCGACCCGGACCGCGGACTCGACCCGGCCGCGCTCGGCGAGGTCCGCGTCAGCCAGGCCGTGCCGCTGGCCAAGGCGGCCGCCGTGCACGTCGACCTCGACGACGCGGAGACGGACGTGGCCGCGGCGGCCGAGGCGCTCGAGGCGGCGGATCGCGGTGACGACGACGCCCAGTTCGTGGTGGACGGGGCCGAGGACCACGAACTGCTCTGGTACGCCACGCAGGAGATCCCGAACCTGGTCGGCCTCGCGGACTGAGCCCTCCGCCCACCCTCGACGGTCAGCAACCTCGCTCGAGCGTCGACAGCGCACCTCGATCGGCCGCCGTCCCGCGCGTCCCGATCGGTCGCCGTCGGCACACCTCGACCTGCCGTCCCGATCGGTCGCCGTCGGCACACCTCGATCGACCCGCCGTCCCGCGCGTCCCGATCGGTCGCCGTCGGCG
>NZ_JBEXXQ010000008.1:212680-219799 GCF_040630525.1 Streptomyces sp. NPDC005799 | reverse complement strand
CCACCTCGACCTGCCGTCCCGATCGGTCGCCGTCGGCGCACCTCGATCGACCCGCCGTCCCGCGCGTCCCGATCGGTCGCCGTCGGCGCACCTCGACCTGCCGTCCCGATCGGTCGCCGTCGGCGCACCTCGATCGACCCGCCGTCCCGCGCGTCCCGATCGGTCGCCGTCGGCGCACCTCGATCGACCCGCCGTCCCGCGCGTCCCGATCGGTCGCCGTCGGCGCACCTCGACCTGCCGTCCTGATCGGTCGCCGTCGGCGCACCTCGATCGAGCCGCCGTCCCGCGCGTCCCGATCGACTCGCCGTCGTCACACCTCGATCGGCCGTCGTCCGCGCACCCCGATCGACCCGCCGTTCTCTTGATTGTCAGTGGTGGCGGGTACGTTTTGGGCATGGGGAAGAACGCAGGGGCGCACATCGTGTGGGACTGGAACGGGACGCTGTTCCACGACAACGACGCGATCATCGGGGCGACGAACGCGGCGTTCGCCGAGCTGGGGCTGGCGCCGATCACGATCGAGCAGTACCGGACGCTGTACTGCGTTCCGGTGCCGAAGTTCTACGAGCGGCTGCTCGGCCGGCTGCCGACGGACGCCGAGTGGGAGCTCATGGACGTCACCTTCCACCGGTACTACAGCGAGCACCGGGGCCGGTGCGCGCTGACCGAGGGGGCGACGGAGCTGCTCGCCGGATGGCGGTCGGCGGGACGCAGCCAGTCGATCCTCAGCATGTACGGACACGAGGACCTCGTGCCGCTGGTGCGGGGGTTCGGGATCGAGGCGCACTTCATACGCGTCGACGGCCGCACCGGACCCTCCGGGGGAAGCAAGGCGGAGCACATGGTGCGCCACCTCGCCTCGCTCGACACGGTGGATCCGGCCCGGACGGTGGTCATCGGGGACGCCGCCGACGACGCGGTGGCCGCGCTGCACGTGGGAGCCCGGGCCGTGCTGTACACCGGGGGTTCGCACAGCCGGGCCAGCCTGGAGGAGGCCGGCGTGCCGGTGGTGGACACGCTGGCGGAGGCGGTCGTGGAGGCCGAGCGCCTCGCCGCGTGAGAACCGGGCCGGCTACGTCACCGGTGCCTTGGCCCGCAGCACCGTCAGGAACTCCCGCATCCACGCCGGATGGTCCGGCCACGCCCGGGACGAGACCAGGGTGCCGTCGACGACCGCCTCGGTGTCCTGGAAGGTCGCTCCGGCGGACTGCATGTCGGGCTCCAGCGCGGGATACGCCGTGACCCGGCGGCCGCGCAGGCTGTCGATCGCGGCCGTGAGGAGCGGGCCGTGGCAGATCTGGGCGACCGGTTTGTCGGCGTCGAAGAAGGACTTGAGGATCTTGCGCAGCTCGGGGTCGTTGCGCAGGTACTCGGGGGCCCGGCCGCCGGGGATGACGAGGGCGGCGTACTGGCCGGGTTCGACGTCGGCGAAGGCGAGGTCGGCGGGCCAGGTGTAGCCGGGCTTCTCGGTGTAGGTGTCGAAGCCGGGTTCGAAGTCGTGGACGACGAAGCGCAGTGTCTTGCGGGAAGGAGCGGCGACATGGACCTCGTAGCCCTCCTCGCGCAGCCGCTGGTAGGGGTAGAGGACCTCCAGGGACTCCGCCGCGTCGCCGGTGACGATGAGGATTTTTGCTGTCATGTCGGCAACGTGCCTCCGCGGGGCGCGCTTGCCAAGGGGGCGCGCGGGTTTTGGTCGCTGTGCAGAATGTCAAACTTCCACCCCTGGTTTTGTACACATACGGCTCATGACGGGGGCCCTGTAAGGAGCGATAGCCTTGGTGGCGTGATCAGCGCGATAGCTCGCGGGGGCACTGCTGCCCCTGCCCTGCGCCCGGCGAGCACGGAACATCTCCGTGACCGGGCGGCGGTCGCTGGTCCTCGCGGGCGGGACGGGGCCGCACGGGCCCCCAGGACGCCGTACATACCCGGGAATCCGGCGTCGCGGAGAGCGATGTCACATCCCGTGGGCGCGTCGAGAATGGCTGATAACCCCCCGCTCATCTCGCCCTGCGGCATAGCGTCGGAGCAGACCGGAGAACCCGGGCCGTGGCGTCGAGCCGCAGGGGAAGAGACCGTACTTCCTTCTACGTCACGCAACGGCGCGCGACAGGAGCCAGAGGACAATGCAGACCAAGCTGGACGAAGCCAAGGCCGAGCTGCTGGAGAGGGCCGCTCGGGTAGCTGAGAACAGCCCGGTCGGGGGCCTACCGACCGGGACGGCGGACGAGGGCGCACCCGACACCCCGGAGACCCCGGACCAGGAGTCCGTGCTCGCGTTCCTCCAGCGCTACTACCTGCACACCGCCCCGGAGGACCTCACCGGCCGCGACCCGGTCGACGTCTTCGGAGCCGCGCTCTCGCACTACCGACTGGCCGAGAACCGCCCCCAGGGCACGGCCAGCGTGCGGGTGCACACCCCGACCGTGGAGGAGAACGGCTGGACGTGCAGCCACTCCGTGGTCGAGGTCGTCACCGACGACATGCCCTTCCTCGTCGACTCCGTGACCAACGAACTCACCCGGCAGGGACGCGGCATCCATGTCGTGATCCACCCGCAGATCGTGGTCCGCCGCGACGTCACCGGCAAGCTCATCGAGGTGCTGCCCGCGCACACGGGCGGGGAGCTGCCGCACGACGCGCACCTGGAGTCCTGGATCCACGTCGAGATCGACCGCGAGACCGACCGCGGCGACCTGAAGCAGATCACCGTCGACCTGCTGCGGGTGCTGTCCGATGTCCGCGAGGCCGTCGAGGACTGGGACAAGATGCGCGACGCGGCGCTGCGCATGGCCGACGAGCTGCCCAAGGAGCCGGTCGCCCCCGACCTGCGCGACCTGGAGATCGAGGAGGCCCGCGAGCTGCTGCGCTGGCTGGCCGCCGACCACTTCACCTTCCTCGGCTACCGCGAGTATCAGCTGCGCGCGGACGACACCCTGGCCGCCGTCCCCGGCACCGGCCTCGGCATCCTTCGCTCCGACCCGCACCACGCCGGCGAGGAGGGCCACCCGGTCTCCCCGTCCTTCGAGCGGCTGCCCGCCGACGCCCGCGCCAAGGCGCGCGAGCACAACCTGCTGGTGCTGACCAAGGCCAACAGCCGGGCCACCGTGCACCGGCCGTCGTACCTGGACTACATCGGCGTCAAGAAGTTCGACGCGGACGGCAACGTGATCGGCGAGCGCCGCTTCCTCGGACTGTTCTCCTCCGCCGCGTACACCGAATCGGTGCGCCGGGTTCCGGTCATCCGCCGCAAGGTGGACGAGGTCCTGGAGCGCGCCGGGTTCTCGCCCAACAGCCACGACGGGCGCGACCTGCTGCAGATCCTGGAGACCTACCCGCGCGACGAGCTCTTCCAGACCCCGGCCGACGAACTGGAGTCCATCGCCACCTCCGTGCTGTACCTGCAGGAGCGCCGGCGTCTTCGGCTCTACCTGCGCCAGGACGAGTACGGCCGCTACTACTCCGCCCTCGTCTATCTGCCCCGCGACCGCTACACGACGGGCGTCCGCCTGAGGATCATCGACATCCTCAAGGAGGAACTGGGCGGTATCAGCGTCGATTTCACCGCCTGGAACACCGAGTCGATCCTCTCCCGGCTGCACTTCGTGGTCCGCGTCCCGCAGGGCACCGAGCTGCCCGAGCTGTCCGACGCGGACAAGGAGCGCATCGAGGCGCGTCTGGTGGAGGCCGCCCGCTCCTGGGCCGACGCCTTCGCCGAGGCGCTCAACGCCGAGCTCGGTGAGGAGCGGACCGCCGAGCTGCTGCGCCGCTACAACAACGCCTTCACCGAGGGCTACAAGGCCGACCACACGCCGCGTGCCGCGGTCGCCGACCTCGTCCACCTGGAACAGCTCAGCGAGACCCAGCAGCAGGACGGCAAGGACTTCTCCCTCAGCCTCTACGAGCCGGTGGGCGCCTCTCCCGAGGAGCGCCGCTTCAAGATCTACCGCAAGGGCGACGCCGTCTCCCTCTCCGCGGTGCTGCCGGTCCTCAGCCGGCTCGGCGTCGAGGTCACGGACGAGCGGCCGTACGAGCTGAGGTGCGCGGACCGTTCCGTCGCCTGGATCTACGACTTCGGGCTGCGCATGCCCACCTCGAAGAGCGGCGGCGACTACGGCGACGACGGACGCGAGCGGTTCCAGGAGGCCTTCGCCGCCACCTGGACCGGCAAGGCGGAGAACGACGGCTTCAACGCCCTCGTGCTCAGCGCCGGGCTGACCTGGCGGCAGGCGATGGTGCTGCGCGCGTACGCCAAGTACCTGCGGCAGGCGGGCTCCACCTTCTCGCAGGACTACATGGAGGACACCCTCCGCAACAACGTCCACACCACCCGGCTGCTGGTCTCCCTGTTCGAGGCGCGGATGTCGCCGGACCGCCAGCGCGCGGGCCACGAGATCGTCGACGCCCTCCTCGAGGAGGTCGACGCGGCCCTCGACCAGGTGGCGAGCCTCGACGAGGACCGCATTCTCCGGTCCTTCCTGACCGTCATCAAGGCGACCCTGCGCACGAACTTCTTCCAGGAGGCCGCGGGCGGCAGGCCGCACGACTACGTCTCCATGAAGTTCGACCCGCAGGCGATCCCCGATCTGCCCGCGCCGCGCCCGGCGTTCGAGATCTGGGTGTACTCCCCGCGCGTGGAGGGCGTGCACCTGCGCTTCGGCAAGGTCGCGCGCGGTGGTCTGCGCTGGTCCGACCGGCGTGAGGACTTCCGTACCGAGATCCTCGGCCTGGTCAAGGCGCAGATGGTGAAGAACACCGTCATCGTGCCGGTCGGCGCCAAGGGCGGCTTCGTCGCCAAGCAGCTCCCGGATCCGGCGGCGGACCGGGACGCGTGGCTGGCCGAGGGCATCGCCAGCTACAAGACGTTCATCTCGGCGCTGCTCGACATCACCGACAACATGGTCGCCGGCGAGGTCGTGCCCCCGCAGGACGTCGTCCGGCACGACGAGGACGACACCTACCTGGTCGTCGCCGCCGACAAGGGCACCGCGACCTTCTCCGACATCGCCAACGAGGTCGCCGAGTCGTACAACTTCTGGCTCGGTGACGCCTTCGCCTCCGGCGGCAGCGCGGGCTACGACCACAAGGGTATGGGCATCACCGCGCGCGGCGCCTGGGAGTCCGTCAAGCGGCACTTCCGCGAGCTGGGCGTGGACACCCAGAGCGAGGACTTCACGGTCGTCGGCATCGGGGACATGTCCGGTGACGTGTTCGGCAACGGCATGCTGCTGAGCGAGCACATCCGCCTGGTCGCGGCCTTCGACCACCGGCACATCTTCATCGACCCCACCCCTGACGCGGCCGCCTCCTACGCCGAGCGCCGCCGCATCTTCGAGCTGCCCCGCTCCAGCTGGGCCGACTACAACACCGAGCTCATCTCGGCGGGCGGGGGCGTGTTCCCCCGTACCGCGAAGGCGATCCCGCTCAACGCGCACATCCGCGACGCCCTCGGCATCGAGGAAAAGATCGCCAAGATGACGCCGGCCGACCTGATGAAGGCGATCCTGCAGGCGCCGGTGGACCTGCTGTGGAACGGCGGCATCGGCACCTATGTGAAGGCCAGCACCGAGTCGCACGCCGACGTCGGCGACAAGGCCAACGACCCGATCCGCGTCGACGGCGCCGACCTGCGCGTCAAGGTCGTCGGCGAGGGCGGCAACCTGGGCCTGACCCAGCTCGGCCGGATCGAGTTCGCGCTGCACGGCGGCAAGATCAACACCGATGCCATCGACAACAGCGCGGGGGTGGACACCTCCGACCACGAGGTGAACATCAAGATCCTGCTCAACGGCCTGGTCGCGGACGGCGACATGACCGTCAAGCAGCGCAACAAGCTCCTCGCGGAGATGACCGACGAGGTCGGCGCGCTGGTCCTGCGCAACAACTACGCGCAGAACACGGCGATCGCCAACGCGCTCGCCCAGTCCAAGGACATGCTCCACGCCCAGCAGCGGTTCATGCGGCACCTGGTGCGCGAGGGCCACCTCGACCGGGCGCTGGAGTTCCTGCCCACCGACCGCCAGATCCGCGAGCGGCTGGGCCAGGGCCAGGGCCTGACCGGTCCGGAGACGGCCGTCCTGCTGGCGTACACCAAGATCACGGTCGCCGACGAGCTGCTGCACACCACGCTCCCCGACGACACCTACCTGCGTGGTCTGCTGCACGCCTACTTCCCGACGGCGCTGCGCGAGCAGTTCCCGCAGTACATGGACAACCACCCGCTGCGCCGCGAGATCGTCACGACCGTCCTGGTCAACGACACCGTCAACACGGGCGGTACGACATATCTGCACCGTCTGCGCGAGGAGACCGGGGCGTCGCTGGAGGAGATCGTCCGGGCGCAGACCGTGGCCCGCGCGATCTTCCGCTCGGCGCCCGTGTGGGACGCCGTGGAGGCCCTCGACAACCAGGTCGAGGCCGCCGTACAGACCCGGATCCGGCTGCACTCGCGGCGCCTGGTCGAGCGCGGCACGCGCTGGCTGCTCAACAACCGGCCGCAGCCGGTGCAGATCGCCGAGACCGTCGACTTCTTCTCCGAGCGCGTCGAGCAGGTCTGGCAGCAGCTGCCGAAGCTGCTGCGCGGCGCGGACCTCGAGTGGTGGCAGCAGATCTACGACGAGCTGACCGGCGCCGGCGTCCCGGACGAACTGGCCACGCGTGTGGCCGGGTTCTCCTCCGCCTTCCCGGCGCTCGACATCGTCTCGGTCGCCGACCGCATGGGCAGGAAGCCGCTGGACGTCGCCGAGGTCTACTACGACCTCGCCGACCGGCTGCACATCACCCAGCTCATGGACCGCATCATCGAGCTGCCCCGCGCCGACCGCTGGCAGTCCATGGCCCGCGCCTCGATCCGCGAGGACCTCTACGCGGCCCATGCGGCACTGACCGCGGACGTGTTGGCGGTGGGCAACGGCAGTTCGACGCCCGAGCAGCGCTTCAAGACCTGGCAGGAGAAGAACACGGCGATCCTGGGCCGGGCGCGCACGACCCTGGAGGAGATCCAGAGCTCGGAGACGTTCGACCTCGCCAACCTGTCGGTGGCGATGCGCACGATGCGCACCCTGCTGCGCACGCACACGTAGCAGGCTGTACGAGAGCGGGGTGCCCCGAGCCGGCCGGCTC